>JAQBPL010000332.1 GCA_028287545.1 Vulcanimicrobiota bacterium
GGGGCGGTCGTCGCCGACTCGCTCCTCTGGGACGGCGTCACCGTGGGCGAAGGCGCGCAGCTTGCTTGGTCGATCGTCGCGAGCCGCGCCCGCATCGGGGCGGGCGCGCAGATCGCAAACGGCTCGGTCATCGGGCACGACGCGGAGATTCCTGCCGGAGCGTGCGTCGAAGAGAATGCGAGAATCGCCGCTATCGGACAATAACCGGCGTCACCGTCTGGTGGGCTCGGTTTATGCCCCCACGTTCCGAGGGTACGAAACGAAGGGACAAGCGACCGTGTCCTGAGAGTGCGGCTACTTTGCGAACGCGCCAAGGATACCGTCTCGCCGGCGCCATTCTCGGCCGCCGGAACCTTCAAGGGGACGACGTTGACGATCCAAGCGCCGCGCATGCTATTTTTGGGTTCGTTTCCGCCTCGGGAGTGCGGAATCGCGACGTTCATGAAGGATGTCGTGGACTGTTTCGATGAGGCGTTCTGCGCCCGCAGCGCGGTGATCGCCATCGACGAGCCGGGCGGTGAAGATCGCTCGTACCCCAACCGAGTGGTCGCTCGTCTGGTTCAGCAAGACTTCGACTCGTACCGCCGGATCGCCGAGTTCATCAACGCGTATCCGTGCGACGTCCTGAACATCCAGCACGAGTATGGGTTGTTCGGGGGCACCGAGGGCGAATGGGTCGTCGACCTCATCGCCGGCGTCCGCAAGCCGGTGGTCACCTCGCTGCACACCGTCCTACCGGACCCGTCGCCCGAGCATCTGCGCGTCGCCCGCGCGCTCTGCGCCACCTCGACGGCCGTCGTCGTCCTCTCGGAGACCGGGCGCGAATTGCTGATCGAGCGCTACGGCGTCGATTCCGAAAAGATCCACGTGATCCACCACGGCGTCCCCGACGTGGCGTTCCGGGAAACCGCACCGCTCAAGCACGCGCTCGGTCTCGACGCACGCATGACGATCTCGACCTTCGGCCTGATCAATCGCGGCAAAGGCCTCGAGTACGCGATCGACGCGATGGCGGCCGTCGTCGCGTCGCATCCCGAGGCGCTCTACCTGATCCTGGGTCAGACGCATCCGGTGATCCGCCGTCACGAAGGCGAGTCGTACCGCGACGAGCTCAAAGCGAAGATCGCGGCGAACGGCCTCGCCGACAACGTCAAGCTGGTCGACAAGTATCTCGACTTCGACGAACTGCTCGGCTATCTCGGAGCGACCGACATCTACCTCACGCCGTATTTGAATCCGACGCAAGTCGTCAGCGGCACGCTGGCGTACGCGATCGGCCTCGGCAAAGCCGTCGTGTCGACGCCGTATCTCTACGCGCAGGAACTGCTCGCGCACGGGCGCGGGTTCCTCACCCCGTTCCGCGACGCGTCGGCGATCGCGACGACGCTCGTCGCGCTGCTCGACGATCCGGCGCTGCGCGAGAGCACGGAACGCCGCGCGTACCGCTTCGGACGGCGCATGACGTGGCCGAACGTCGCGCAGGCGTACGGCACCCTCTTCGCCGACCTCCAGCCGCTCTCGCGCCGCACGGCGCTCGCCACGTCCGCGTGATGTCGGAGACGGGCCGTTTGACGATGCAGACGTACCGCTTTCCCGCGCTCGATCATCTCCTCGCGATGACCGACGACGTCGGCATCCTCCAGCACGCGACGCTCGACGTCCCGAATCGCTCGTGCGGCTACTGCACCGACGACGTCGGCCGCGCGTTGATCGTCGCGTGCGAAGCGGCGTCGCGTTTCCCGCAGGACCGCAACGTCGCGCGGCTCGTCTCCACCTACCTCTCCTATTTGCACGACGCGCAGCTGCCCAACGGCTGGTTCCACAACTTCATGGGCTACGATCGCCGCTGGCAAGATCACGGCGGCACGCCCGACGCGGTCGGCCGCGCGATGTGGGGGCTCGGCTACGCCGAACGGTTCGCCCCGCGCGAGTCATGGAAGGCGCTGGCCGGCGAGCTGCGCCGCCGCGCCCTTCCCGACGTCGCGGAGATGGCGCACGTGCGCTCGCGCGCCTATGCGGCGCTCGGCTTGGTGCAATCGCTCGCGACGCGTCCCGACGATGAGTTCGCGGTGCGCGCGGTCCTCGACGATGCGGCCGGCTTCATCGCCGATGCGTACGACGCGCACCGCGCTCCCGATTGGGCGTGGTGCGAAGACGTCATGACCTACGACAACGCGCGGCTGCCCGAGGCGCTTCTGCGGGCGGGCCAGGCGCTCGACGAAGAGCGCTATATCGCCGCCGGGCTCGCGATGCTCGGCTTCTACGTCGATGCCGTCATCGAAGGCGAGACGAGCGCGCCCCGGCAGGCGATCTTCCAGCCCGTCGGCAGCAACGGATGGTATCCCCGCGGCGGAACGAAGGCGCGGTTCGGTCAGCAGCCGCTCGAAGCCGCGGCCCTCGTCGACGCAGCGTTCGTCGCGCACGACCTCACCGGCAACGCCGAGTGGCGCGACATCGCGGAGACCGCGCACGCGTGGTACGGCGGCGCGAACGTGCTCGGGATCCCGCTCGCGATCGAGGGTGGGTGCCAGGACGGTCTCGACGCCGGCGGCGCCAACCCCAATCAGGGCGCCGAGTCGACGCTCTCCTACCTCATGAGCGCGATTGCGCTGGCGAACCGCTCGACGTCGTCGCTGTCGCTGAGCGTCGCGAAATAAGCGCGCTCGTCGCGCGGTGCGCGAGCGCCATGATCGTGAGCATCGGGTTCACGCCTGACGCGCTCGGGAACGCGGACGCGTCGGTGACGAGGAGCCCCGCCACGCCGTAGACGCGCCCTTCCGGATCGATCGCACCGTCGGCTGCGCTCGCCGCCATGCGCGCCGTTCCCATCTGGTGCGCGGAGAAGAGCGAGACCGGAACGCGCGCTTCGGCGCGTCGCGCGAGCTCCGCGCCGAACGCGTCGAAGCCGGCGGGCGTGGCGTCCGCCGCATCGAGTCCCAGCCCGTCGCGATACAGCGTCTGCACGCGCCGCGCGCCGGCGGCAAACGCGATGCGGGCCGCGCCTGCGAGCGCGGTCGCGAGGTGACGCGCGTCGTAGCGATCGATCGCGTAGCGCACGTCGGC
>JAQBPL010000349.1 GCA_028287545.1 Vulcanimicrobiota bacterium
CCACCAGCATCTCGGCCGTGCGGACGGCGAGCCTCGACGACGTGGCGCTCGCGTTCGACAAGCTGATCGATTTCGTCTACGGGCGCCAGCACGTCGCGCTCATCGCGGAGCAAGGCGGCGAGCGGCTCGGGTTTCTGCTGCTGCTGTTCGACATCCCGGACGAGGTGACGCTGAGCGAGCAGGCCTTCGTGGCGTACACCGCGGTCGAGCCGCGCGCGCAGGGCCGCGGCGTCGGCCGCGCGCTGCTGGAGGAGGCCGAAGGGGTCGCTCGCGGGATGGGACGAGCGTACGTCAGCCTCATGGTCACGGAGGAAAACGCCGCGGCGCGGAGCCTCTACGACCACGCCGGATTCGTCACCGAGCGCCGCATGATGACGAAACGGTTATGACATCGGTCGTGTTGCGCCGCACGATCGTCACCGTGGTGGTCGCCGTCGCGATCGTTGCGGCGCTGCTGTTCGCGGCCCGGATCCCGCGCACGATCGCGCTGTTTCTGATCGCGGCGTTCATCGCGTTCGGCGCGCACCCGCTGGTCAAGCAGCTGGAGCGGTGGATGCCGCGGCCGGCGGCCATCGCGATCGTCTACGTCGGACTGCTGGGGTGGCTCGTCGTTCTCGCGCTGGTCATCGTGCCGATCACGTATTCCCAAGTGCTCAGCCTGATCGTCCACGCGCCGCAATACGTCGCCGGCTCGCAGGATTTCGTCGTGAGGGCCGAAGGCGCGCTGCGCCGCCTCGTGGGCAACCGTGTCCCGCTGCCGTCGTTCGGCGACGTCCAAGGCCAGATTGCGAGCCGCATGACCGGTGCCGTCGCGGCAACGATCGCGCAGCTCGGCACGATCGTCATCGACGCGGTCAGCGCGCTGATCATCGGGACCTCGGCGCTGATCCTCTCGGTGTTCTTCCTGCTGCAGGGGCGCGACGTGCGTGACGGCATCGTGGCGTTCATCCCGCCGCGGCGCCGCGAGAGCGTGAGCGCGCTGCTGCACGAGCTGGCCGAAGTGTTCGGGCATTTCGTCGCCGGTCAGGCGCTGCTGTGCGCGATCGTCGGCGCGGTGATCTGGGTGCTGCTGGCGCCGTCGCACTTCGCGTTCGCGCTGCTGGTCGCGGTGATCTGCGGGCTCGGCTACGCGGTCCCGTTCGTCGGGATGGTCGTGGCGCAGGTCATCGCGGCGCTGCTGGCCGTTCCGCAGGGGACCGGCATGGTCGTGTGGGTCACGATCGCGATCTTCGTCGTCTCGCGGCTCGCCGACAACGTCTTGGTCCCGCGCATCATGGCGCAGTCGGTCGGCGTCTCGCCGATCACCGTGATGTTCGCGGTCTTCGCCGGCGGCGAACTCTTCGGATTACCCGGTCTCATTCTCGGCATTCCGGCCGCGGCGCTGATCAAAGTGCTCTTCGGCTACTTCGTGCGGCCGTACGTGCTGCGCATGCAGACGCAGGCCGAGAACGTCGCCGCGGTAACCTCTGCAGTGCACGTCGATGTCGCGATCGACGAGCAGAGCTCCGCGGCGACGCCGGAGACGGTGGTCGTCTCCGTCACACAGTGAGCGCCTTCGCCTACGGCTGCGGCAACACAGGATGATGGTCAGGGAACGCCGGCTGCGTGAATGACGGCGCCGGATGCGCCGCGAGCAGCTGGAGCGCTTTGCGAACCGCGGCCTCGAGCTGCGGATCGTGTCCTTCGCGCACCGCCTTCGGGTCCTGAGCGACCTCGATGTCGGGCGCGACGCCGTGTCCTTCCACTTCCCACGCTCCGTGCAGGCCGCCGATCGCACCCTCCGGCGACGTGACGCTGCCGCCGTCCATCAGCGAGGGGTAGTCGCCGATCCCGACCAAACCGCCCCACGTGCGCTCGCCGACGAGCGGCCCGAGGCCGGCTTTGCGGAAGTACCACGGCAGCGCGTCGCCGCCCGAACCGGCGAACTCGTTGATGATCATCACCTTCGGTCCGTAGATCGCGAGCGGCGGGTCGATCGTCGTCTTGCCCTCGCGCGTGACGACCATGCCCATCGGTTTGCGGCTCAGCAGATCGACGATGTAGTCGGCGATCTGTCCGCCATGGTTGAAGCGCTCGTCGATGACGACGCCGGCTTTGCCGACCTGTGAGAAGAAGTAGCGGTTGAAGTTCGTGAAGCCGCCGTTCGCGGTGTCGGGAAGATAGACGTACGCGAGCTTTCCGCCGCTGAGCTGGTCGACTTTGCGGCGATTGCCCTCGATCCAGGCGAGGTTGCGCAGCCGAGCTTCGCTCGGAATCGGCACCACGAGCACGTCGCGCGCACCGCTGCCGTCGGCGTTCGGGCCGACGCGAATCGTCGTTTGCTTCCCGGCGGTCTCCTCGAAGAAGCTGTACACGTCGGCGGCAGCGGTGATGGAACGGCCGTTCACCGCCAAGAGGTAGTCGCCGGTTTTGACGTTCGTCCCCGGCCGGGTCAGCGGTGCCTGCACCCGCGGATTCCAGTTCTCACCGTCGTAGATCTTGGCGATCCGGTAGCGGCCGTTCTCGATCCGGTAGTCCGCGCCGAGCAGACCGACACTCACGTGCGTCGTCTCGGGCGGCGGCTGGTTCACGAACATGTGCCCGACCGACATGTAGCTGAGCATCTCGCGCATCAGGAACGTGAGGTCTTCTCGCGAGGAAATCCCCGCGAGATACGGCTCGAAGCGCTTCTCGGCGGCCGCGAGGTTGAGGCCGTGGTCGTGAGGGTCGTAGAAGAACTCCCGCTGGATGCGCCACGCCTCGCGATACATCTGCGCCCACTCTTGGCGCGGTTCGACGTAGATTTCGAGGCCCTGCGTCGCGAGCGCTCCCGCGCCCGGGCTCACCGGCGCGCTCGCGGAGACGACGAACCAGCGTCGCTGCGCGCTGTAGAGCAGATGGTCGCCGTCGGCTGCGACGACGACCGCGTTCGCCCCGGAGAGAACGGGCTTGGGCTTGCGCGTCTTCAGATCGAACTTCTCGACGTCCAGTGCGGGCGCCCCGGGCCCGACCTGCGCGATCGGCGCTTTGAAGAGGTAGAGTTCCCCGGCCTTGCCGGCCGCGATCCCGGCGTAGTTCGCCTCCTCGACCGGAAGCGCGACGATGCGCTGCAGGATGCCCTCGAAGTCGATCGCGAGCGGCACGGGCTTGGGGGGCGCCTTCGCGGCGGGCGACGGCGAGGGTGACGGTGACGGCGCCGCGGCTTCGTCGGTTTTGGTTTGCTCGTCGCCGCTCTCGGGCGCGATCGGTGAAGGCAGATCGCGGCGCAGTACCGCGGCGTAGACCGAACTGCTCGAGACGCGGCCGTCGGCCTGCATGTCCAGACCGTTCCCGGTCAGTGCGGTGTTGGTACTCGCCGTGAAGTACAAATACTTTTCGTTCTTGTCGAAGACCGCGTTGCCGGCGTCGCTCATTCCGTCCGTCACGCGATGCGCGCTGCGGCCGTCGAGCGAGTAGAGGAAGATCGCGTGCAGAAAGTTGTCGAGCTGGTTCGTGTACGCGAGCCAACGGCTGTCGGGCGACCAGGCCGGCGCGAACTGCTGCGCGGCGAAACCGCCGTACGGTGCCGTCGCGACTTTCACCGGCGTGGGGTGGTCGAGCTCGACGTACCAGAGGTTGAGGCGTTTGTCGCTGTAGGCGATCTTCTTGCTGTCGGGCGACCAGAGCGGCGCGAAGTAGTACGTCGGCGAGCGGCCGAGGTCGATCGTGCGCGCGGGCTCGAGGCCGCGCTGATCGCGCACGTGCAGCGCGTATTCGCCCGACGCGTCGGAGAAGTACGCGATCCACTTCCCGTCCGGCGACCATGCGGGATCGCGCTCTTGGACGCCGGGCGTGTTGGTGATGTTGCGCACGTCGCCGCGATCGGCCGGGACGGTGAGGATCTCGCCGTGCGCCTCGAACGCCGCGCGCACGCCGTTGGGTGAGATCGCGGCGTTGACGATCGACGTCGCGACATTCTGCCAGTGCGGGCGCACCGCGGCGAGGTCGGCGGCGACCGTCACGTGCACGGCCTCCGAGCGGCCCGAGGCGACGTCGTAGAGGTGCAGAGCGCCGAACTGTGAGTATGCGATCGCGTCCGGACCGGCCGACGCGGAGGTGATGTCGAGCCCGGTGTTGCTGACGACCCGCTCGACCTTGCGCGTGCGCGTGTCGTACGCGAAGAGCGTGATCGGCCCGTCACGGTCGGAGAGGAAGTACACGCGGTCGCCTACCCACATCGGATCGTTGTCGTTGGAGTTGTTCCGCGGGACCGCGACGGTGCTGGAGTCGGCCAAATTCGCGATCAGAACGGGCGTCGTCTGTCCGCCGCGATAGCCCTTCCAGTACGGCTCCCACTGCATCGTCGGTACGTACGCGAGATGCGAGGCGTCCGGCGAGTACGAGCCGTTCTCCGCCATGGTGAGCGGCAGCTCCGTGGGGAAGCCGCCCGAAGCGGGGATCGTGTAGAGGTTCCCTGGATCCGAGAAGCTCGCGCGGTTCGAGCGGAACAACACGCGCTTTCCGTCCGGCGTCCAACCGACGGCGACGTCCGCGCCGGGATGGTACGTCAGGCGCCGCGGGTCGCCGCCGTTCGAGCCGACGACGTACACGTCCACGTTCCCGTCGTAGTTTCCGCTGAACGCGATCTGGGTGCCGTCGGGCGAGAAGATCGGCGCGCTGGCTAGGTGGTAGCCGGTGACCAGACGATGCGCATCGCCGCCGCGGCGCGGGACGATCCAGATGTCACCGCCGTAGGTGAAGGCGATTTCGGTGCGGCTGACCGTCGGGTCGCGCAGGAGCAGCGGCGGGTCGGCGGCCGCGGAGACGCGCCCCATCGGGGCGGATACAGCGAGCGCCACCAGGGACGCAAGAAAAAACCACCGTCTCATACAGCCTTCTTCACGACGAATTCCGCAACGGGGGCGCTGTTCGCGCGAGGCGCGACCCTCCCTTGCGGACGCTACATCGCGTCGGGCGCGCTCACGCCGCAGAGCGCGAGCGTCGTCGCGAGGACGGTCTTCGTCGCGATGCACAGACCCAGGCGTGCCGTCGTCGTCGCCGGATCGTCGGTGAGCACGCGGCAGGCGTCGTAGAACTGGTGGAAGTCGGCCGCGACGTCGCGCGCGTATTTCGGCAAACGGTGCGGCGCGCGTGCCCGTGCGACCGACGCGACGGTCGGCCCGAAATCGGCGAGCCGGCGCGCGAGCGCGAGCTCGGCCGGATCGGTGAGCGCCGCGAGCCCTTCGCCGCGTTCCGCCGCCGCGAGAGCGTCCGGGTGCGTGGCGCGCGCTTTGCGGAGCACGGAGGCGATCCGCGCGTGGCCGTACTGCACGTAGTAGACGGGATTGTCGTTCGACTGCTTCTTGGCGAGCTCGAGATCGAACGTCAGCGGCTGGTCCGTCGAGAGCATCACGAAGAAGAAGCGCGCCGCGTCGACGCCGACTTCGTCGATGACCTCTTCGAGCGTGATCAGCGTTCCCGCGCGCTTGGACATCGAGAGGATCTCGTCGCCGCGTTTGAGGGTGATCTGCTGGACGAGGATCACCTCGAACGCGCCCGGGCGCCCGTACGCGTTCGCCAGCGCGTCGAGGCGCTTGATGTAGCCGTGATGATCGGGGCCGAGGAAGTCGACGACGTGGCCGGCGCGCTGCAGCTTCTCGTAATGGTAGGCGATGTCGTTCGCGAAATAGGTAGGCCGGCCGTCGCTGCGGATCACGACGCGGTCCTCGTCGTCGCCCGCGTCGGTGGTGCGCAGCCACGTCGCGCCGTCTTTCTCGTAGAGGACGCCGAGATCGCGCAGGCGCTGGATGCCGCGCTCGATCGCCCCGGTGTCGTGCAGCGCCTGTTCAGACTGCCACAGATCGTAGTCGACGTGGAACCGGTGCGCGACCGCCTGCTGCCCCGCGACGATCGTGTCGCGCGCGAACTTCGCGATCGGCGCCGTCGCGTCTTCGATGGAGATGGTCAGCCAGCGCTCGCCGTCGCGCGCGCGCAGCGCCTCGGCGACGGGGATCAAGTAGTCGCCGGGGTAGCCGTCTTCGGGGAACGGATAGGCCGCCTCGAAGAGCTGGCGGTAGCGGGCGTACACCGACCGGCCGAGCGCGTCCATCTGCGAGCCGGCGTCGTTGATGATCCATTCGGTGAACACGTCGTAGCCGGCGTGGCGCATCGTCTTCGCGAGCGTGTCGCCGACCGAGAGCGTGCGGCCTTGCACGACGACGAGCGGCCCGGTCGGATTCGCGCTGCCGAACTCGAGCGAGATCCGTTCGCCGGTCGGGGTTCCGCGGCCGAAGTCGGCGCCCTCACGCAGCGCCGCGGCGACGACCTGCTGCCAGAATGCCGGCACGAGGCGCAGGTTGATGAACCCGGCGACGGCGGTCGCCTCGGCGACGGTCGAACGGACGGCGGGATCGTGGAGGGCGCGCGCGGCGATCGCCTCGGCGATCTCCTGGGGCTTCTTGCGCGCTACGCGCGCGAGCCCGAAGGCGACGTTGGTCGCCACGTCGCCGAACTCGGCGCGGCGCGGCGCCTCGAATTGCACCACGGGGTCGGCTTCCGGCCAGAGCGCGCGCGCCGCGGCGGCAAAGCGGGCGGCGAGCTCGTCGAGCGAAAGCAGCGTCATCTCCTCAGTGGTGGTAGGGTTCATCGCGGGCGATCTTCGCCGCGCGGTACAGTTGCTCCAGCACCAGTGCGCGGGCCCATTCGTGCAGGAAGGTGAGCGGCGAGAGCGACCAGCGCACGTCCGCTCGGGCGAGCAACGCATCCGAAGCCCCGTAGGTCCCCGCCACGACGAACGTCAGCCGGGCGATCCCGCGATGCGGGAGCGCCTCGATCCGCCGCGCCAACTCGTCGCTCGCGAAGAGCTCGCCGCCGCGCTCGAGCAGCCACACGTGGTCGGCGGGATCGACCAGCTTGAGGATCGCGTCGCCCTCGGCGCGCATCGCCCGCTCGGGATCGCCCCCGTCGGCGGCGCGCACCTCGATCTCCTCGAGCCGATGGTACGGCCGCAGCCGCGCACGAAAATCCGCGACTGCCTCAGCGAGATACCGCTCCCGAACCTTCCCGACCGCAATGAGGCGAACGTGCACGCAGCAGTGTTCGGCAACGGCCGCCGTTTTCGGCCTCGGTTCAGGAAACCGGTACGACTACGGTTCGATCGCCGAGAGGACGGGCGCCGGGATCATCGTCACCGTGCAGTGGGGCTGCGGGATCGGCCGACCTTCCTCGCGCAAGAATTCGAAGTAGCCTTCGAGAGCGTTGCGGAAGCGCGCGACGGCCTCCTCCGCGCTCTTTCCGATGCCGACGACCATGTTGTGGTCGTCGTCGACGTCCGGCGACGACGCGCCGTAGCTGCCGTTCTCCGGATCATACTCAATCACGACTGCATACATCGTCATCCGTCTCGCCCCAAGAGTTTCCGCAACTTCAGCCATGCCCCGCGTGCCATCTCGTGGTTGTCGGCGCCATCGAGAGTGTACGATTCCTTCGTGGTTGGATTGTAGAATACCGTGTGGTCGCCCTTGCCGGGCCGCTCGTCGGTATAGCCGAGTTTCCGAAGCAAACGCTTCACCTCGCGCACGCGCGGCGGCACCGCTAGTTGCGGTCCAGCGCGTAACCGTCGGGTCCGGTGATGATGCGGCCCGCGACTTCGAGCTCCGTCAGGAGCGGGAAGAGTTCCGCCGGGGCGAGATCGACGCGGTCGGCCAGCGAGCCCGCGTCGCTCGCGCCGTTTGCGAGTGCGGCCAGGACGCGGCGTACCGCCGGTGAGTCGTCTGAGCGCGCCGTCGCGTGCCGTTCGCGGCGCGTGGGCGGCGCGAGGTACGACGGCAGCGCGGCGAGCACGTCGTCGGCGTCGCGGACGAGCGTCGCACCGTCGCGGATGAGCGCGTTGCAGCCGGCGGCCTTCGGGCGGTCGACGTCGCCGGGAAAGGCGAGGACGGGAATGCCGCGGTCAGCAGCGTGGCCGGCGGTGTTGAGTGCGCCGCTGCGGGCGGCCGCCTCGACGACGACGACCGCATCGGCAAGCGCGGCGATCACGGCGTTGCGCGCGAGGAACTGCCACGGTTCGGGATGGTTGTCGGGCGGAAACGGTGAGACGACTGCGCCGCCCTCCGCCGCGATGCGCGCGCCGAGTTCGCGATGTCGCGGGGGGAAGAAGTGCGCGTGCCCGCCGCCGAGGACGCCGATCGTCGGCGCGCCCGCCGCGAGCGCGCCCTCGTGCGCGGCGCCGTCGACGCCGAGCGCGAGCCCAGAGACCACGCACACGCCCGCGCGGGCCAGTGCCTCCGCCAGCCGGCGCGTTCGGCGACGGCCCTCGTCGGAGGGGGCCCGCGTCCCGACGATCGCCACGCACGGGGCGGCCAGCCCCTCGAGCGATCCGGCCACCCAGAGCCCCTCGATGACCGTCCCGCCCAGACGTTCAGGGCAGGCCGCCTCCAGCGCACCACGAGCCACCCAGCGCCGTTCCAGCCCATCCTGGCCCGCCACGGCCCCTTCCCGGCCCACCGTACGCCCATCGAGGCCCAGCGTACGGCCATCGAGGCCCGCCGTACGGCCATCGAGGCCGGCCGTACGGCCACCCTGAGCCGCCCCCATGTCATCCTGAGCTTGTCGAAGGACCCTCACGCAGGCCCTATCACGCTTGCCTGCTGCCGCGGCTAGGGTCTCGATCCCCCAGGGATTCCTCGTCGGCCCCCGTAACGGCCCACGTCGAATACCGCCCCATTCGGGGTGGGGCCGTTCCGAGGGAGTAACCGAGCACCATGGCAGCCGAAGCGTACTGCGTCAAATGCAAGACCAAGCGCGAAATCAAAGACGCGCAGCAGATCCAAATGAAGAACGGTCGCCCGGCGACCGAAGGGAAGTGCCCCGTTTGCGGGACCAAGATGTTCAAGATCGGGGCTTCCACCTAATCAACCATGACGGGGCTGCTCCGCGCGCGGAGTCAGCCCCGGCTTCGTTTTCGAGGCGATCCGGGCTATACTGGACGGGCACCCACAACATGTAGGGGTGCTGCCTCCGGAGAGGACCTAGCCGACCTGCTCTGCCCGCACTGCCGCAAGAACGAGACCCGCGTCGTCGACTCGCGCGACGACGACAACTCCGTCCGCAGACGGCGTGAGTGTCTCGGCTGCAAGCACCGCTTCACAACCTATGAGCGGATGGAAGCCCCGCGCCTGTTCGTGGTCAAAAAAGACGGGCGGCGCGAGCAATACAATCGCGACAAAGTGCTCAACGGGCTGCGCCGGGCGTGCGAGAAGCGTCCGGTCTCCGAGGCCCAGATGGAAGAAGTCGTGGCGGCGATCGAGCGCGAGCTCTTCGCACGCGGCGAGAGCGAGGTCTCCGGCAAGCTCGTCGGAGAGAAGCTGATGGAGGCGCTCAAGGGCGTCGACGAGGTGGCGTACGTCCGGTTCGCGAGCGTCTACCGCGACTTCCGCGACGTGGCGAGTTTCCGGGCCGAGCTCGAAGGTCTGCTCTCGAAATGAACCCGTCGATCGCGGTCGCACGCTTGCCGGAGGGTGAGGGCCTGCCGTTGCCCGTCTACATGAGCGACGGCGCCGCGGGCGCCGACGTGGTCGCCGCCGTGGCCGAGGATCTCGTCCTCGCGCCGGGGGCTCGCGCGCTCGTGCCGACCGGTTTCGCGCTCGAGGTTCCGATCGGGTACGAAGTGCAGGTGCGGCCACGCAGCGGCCTCGCGCTGAAATCCGGCGTGACGTGCCTGAACAGTCCCGGGACGATCGACAGCGACTACCGCGGTCCCGTCGGGGTCATCCTGGTCAATCACGGCGACCAGCCGTTTGTGGTGCGCCGCGGCGACCGCATCGCGCAACTGGTGGTCGCGCCGGTATCGCGGGCGACGTTCGGTGAGGCCGTCGTACTGGCCGCGAGCGTCCGCGGCGACGGCGGCTTCGGCAGCACCGGAAAGAGATGAACGTCTACGTCGTCGGCGCCGGCGCGGTCGGCACGTATCTCGGCGACCTGCTCACCGGGATCGGCAACACGGTGACGTACGCGCCTCGTTCCCTCGACGACGTCGTGACGGTCGAGGCCGACATCGCGCTCGTCACCGTGAAGTCGTACGATACGCCGGCCGCGATCGAGACGCTCCGCCGCGCGCTGCGCGATCCGTCGGGCACGACGATCGTCACGCCCCAGAACGGCATCGGAAACGAAGAAGCGTTCGCGGCCGCATTCGGCGCCGAGGCCGTCGTCTCGGCCGCGCTGACCGTGCCGGTCGCGATGGGCCCGAACGGGCGCGGGGTCGCGGCGAGCGGCGGCGGGATCGCGTTCGCCCCGGTCGTCACTACGGCCACCCCGTACAACTGGATTCTCGCGATGTTCGGTGCGGCCGGCTTGCAGACGTCGGCCGTGCGCGACTACCGCTCGCTCAAATGGTCGAAGCTGGCGCTCAACATCGTCGCGAACGCGACCTGCGCGATCCTCGACGTGCTGCCCGAACGCATCGTCCGCGAAGATGACGTCTTCGCGCGCGAGATTCGCGCGAGCCGCGAGGTGCGCTCGACCATGTAGGCGCTCGGCATCCCGGCGATCGACCTGCCGCGCTACCCCGTTCGCGCGCTGCTCGCCGTCGCGACGATGCCGACCCCAATCGCGCGCACGGTGCTGGCCGGCCGGATCGCGAGCGCCCGCGGCGAGAAGCCGCCCTCGCTGCTGCTCGACCTGCGGTCTGCCAAACACCGCACGGAAGTCGAGTCCCTCAACGGCGCGGTGGCGCGCGCAGCCCGCGACGCGGGACTCGACGCGCCGGTGAACGCGGCTTTCGGCCGCATCCTCAGCGACGTTGCGCATATGCCGCAACTGTGGGCGAAGTATCGCGAACGGCCCGCCGCGCTGGTCGCCGAGGTGCGCTCCGAAACCGGCCGCAAATCGTCCGGTTCGCACGAGGCGAAAGGCGAAGGCAACGCGTGAGACATTCCAACGTTCCCGAAGCACTCGACGGGTGGGCTATCCTGCACCGCATGTTCCGGTTCGACCGCCGCCGCTGGGACGCGGCGGACGTCGAGCGGCGGCAGGCGGCGGAGCGTGAGGCGGCCGAGCTGTTCGCGACGCTGGCGCGCGACGCGGACGCCGACCTCGGTCTCGCGCAAACGCTCGGTCACAAGGGCGACCTGCTGCTCACGCACTACGCGCGCTCGTTCGACGCGCTCGGCGAGATGCAGGCTCAGGTCGACAAGCTCGCCTTGCGCGACTTCCTCGAGCCGTACGAGTCGTACGTCTCGATCCTCGAGCTCGGCTTGTACGAGCACACCGCGAAGATCCACGCCGAGCTCCGCGATCGCGGCCTCAAGCCGCACTCGGAGGACTGGAACGCGGCGTTCGACGCGATGATGAGCGAGGCCGCGCGCGAGCCGCGCAACGCGGGCCGCCTGTGGGCGCGCATCCCGCACCGCCGCTACGTCTGCTTCTATCCGATGAACAAGAAGCGCGACGGTGCCGACAATTGGTACGCGACGCCGTACGAAGAGCGCGCGAAGCTGATGCTCGAGCACGGCAAGATCGGGCGGTCGTTCCACGGTCACGTCACGCAGGTGATCTCGGGTTCGATCGGTTTCGACGATTGGGAGTGGGGTGTCGACCTGTACGCCGACGATCCGCTCGTGTTCAAGCGCCTCGTCTACACGATGCGCTTCGATGAGGCGTCCTCTCGTTTCGGCGAGTTCGGACGGTTCTGGACCGGGATGCAGTTCTCGGTCTCGCAGCTCGGCGTGTTTCTCGCCGGCGTTGGGAGCCCGGCCCTCGTCGCCGACGACGCCGCGGAGCCCGCGCTGCGCTGATGGATTTCCAAGGGTTCGACCACATCGACCTGCGCGTTCCCGTGCTCGGCGTGGTCGAGGCGTTTTACGACGCGTTTCTGCCGCGGCTCGGTCTGACCGGCAAGAAGTACTCATGGGTCGAGTTCGGCGGCTCCTCGTGGAACGACGCGACGTCCGAACGCTACAACACCGTCGAATACTACGAGGAAAACGTCGATGGGCGGCTCACGCATTTCATCGGCATCATCGAGGAGCCGGGCGCGCAGCCGGCGCGCGGCCGCATCGCGTTCGCCGTCGACGAAGACACGCTCGAGGAGTGGGAGCGCGTATTGCCCGAGATCGGCGCACGCGAACTCGAGCGCGGCGATCCGTCGTATCCCGCGCTGTTCTTCACCGACCCGCTCGGAACGCGGCTCGAGGTCTGCGCCCGCCGCCTGCGTCCGTGATCGTCGCAATGCGGGCGGTCGCGTGTGCGGGCGTGCTTGCGGCGAGCGTCGGTGACTCGGCGTTGCAGCGTGAGACGCGCGACGTGGCCTTCGCCGAGCCGCGCATCGCCAATGCCTGGTTGTATGCGGAAGGCGGAATCCTGTTCGTTTTCGTAGCGGCCGGCGGTGGTTCGTACAGCGTGGACGCGAGCAAAGTACGAGCGGTCGTACGACCGTATGCCGACGGCGCGACTGCGGAGCTTCCGTGGCGAGATCTGCGCATCGATGTGGGGCGGCCTGTGCCGGAGCCCGGCAGCGTGAGCGGCAGCCCGCACGAATTTCGCATTCCGGTGACCTTCCCCGAACCACCGGGTTCGCCCGGGATGTACGTCGTACAGGTGCGCCTCGAATCGGGCTTCGCGCGCCTGCCCGATGGCGCGGAAATTCCGCAAAAGCCCTCACCGTACGGCCAGTCCGTTTGGTGGCCCGACGAGGGCGGCGACGATCGCGGATTGCACGCCGTCCGCGAGCGTCTTCTCGGCCACGCCTTTTACGGCTACGGTGGAACGACGGCCGGATGCGAGCCGGCGTGGTATCGCGACTATGAGCCTTCGACGCCGATTCCGATTCGCAGCGTCGCACGCGAACGCGGCCACGCGGTGTACCTCGGGACCGGGAGGTCGAACGACGGGTTCTTCTTTCTCGCGCTCGACCCGATCGTCGCGATGGTCGACCTTCCCGACACGAAGCTCGCTCACGGCTGGGGCGGCAGCGGCGGCGTTTCGCCCGAAGGACCGTGTCCGGCGCTGCGTTTCGCGGACCCGTGGTACCTCGACGTGCGTGGTACGACCGTCGCGCTGCCGGCCGGCCGGACACCCGATCAGGTTCACGCCGGCATGACGCGCGCCGACGTCCGCCGCTATTACGGCTATCCAAGCGGATATGCGACCGCGGCACAGTTCGACCGAATGGACGAGTGGACGTACGACCACGGCGTGCGGTTCTCGTGGTCGGTGACGTTCGCGAACGATCGCGTCGTCGCGTTCACGTCGCCGGAACGCGGACCATGAAGATGTCGGCCCCGCTCAAGCGCGACGCGCTGCTCGCGGTGTGTTCGCTCGCGCCGCCGGTCGGCAACGGCGCGTGCGCCTGGTGTGCGGCCGAGTTGCCCGCGCGGCGCCGGACGTGGTGCAGCGATCGCTGCGGCGACGCGTTCTGGGCGAACCATTGGTGGTCGGTCGCGCGCAGCACCGCGAAGCGCCGCGACAAGTATCGCTGTAGGCGGTGCGGAGCGCGCGGGCCGAAACGGCCGACCGCCGCGGCGCATCGGACGCGCGCGGCGTATCTCAAGGCGATGCGCGCTTGGCGGGAGCAGAAGAAAGTCGGGCGGCTCGAGGTCAACCACATCGAACCGGCCGCCGGGCGGCACGGCCAGCTCTCGTGCGTGCACCATCTGAACAACCTCGAGACGCTCTGCCTGCCGTGTCACAAAGAGCACACGGCGGCGCTGCGCGTTCAAAGCGCGGCAATAGAAGTCGTGAGCGCACGCGCCCCTGCTTGACCGCCGCTCGCGGCGGGGAACGGAAGGAGTACTATGAGTGCCACCGCGGCCGCGACGATCCGAACCACGAACCCTGCCACCGGCGAACTCCTCGAGTCCTACGAGCAGCACGATCCCGCGGCGATCGACGAGCTGCTCGGCCGTGCGCACGGGCAAGCGCAACGCTGGCGCGAGACGCCGTTCGCCGAACGCGCGAAGCACATGCGCGGTGCGGCGCTGACGCTGCGCGATCAGAAGGCAAAATTGGCGGCGCTGGCGACGCGCGAGATGGGGAAGCCGATCGCCGAGGCCGAGGCCGAGGTCGAGAAGTGCGCGTGGGCTTGTGAGTGGTTCGCCGAGAACGGTGAACGCCTGCTGCGCCCCAAGGAGATCCCCTCGAACGCGACGCGCAGTTATGTCGCGTTCCGGCCGCTCGGCGTGCTGCTCGCGATCATGCCGTGGAACTTCCCGTACTGGCAGGCGTTCCGCGCCGCCGCGCCCGCGATGATGGCGGGAAACGTCCTCGTGCTCAAGCACGCATCCAACGTGACCGGCTGCGCGCTCGCCATCGAAGAAGTGTTCCGCGCGAGCGGGTTTCCGGCGGGAGCGTTCACGACGCTCGTGATCGGCAGCAAGGCGATGGAGCCGGTGGTGCTCGAGGAGCGGATCGCCGCCGTCACGCTGACCGGCAGCGAAGCCGCCGGCTCGTCGGTCGGCGCGCTCGCCGGCCGCGCGATCAAAAAGACGGTGCTGGAACTCGGCGGCTCCGACTACTTCATCGTGCTCGGCGATGCGGATCTCGAGCGGGCGGCGGAGATCGGCGTGCGGGCCCGTTTTCAGAACACCGGTCAGAGCTGCATCGCCGCGAAGCGCTTCATCATCGAGCAGTCGGTGTACGATCGCTACGTCGCGCTGTTCGTCGAGAAGACGCGCGCGCTGAAGGTCGGCGATCCGATGCAGCGCGAGACGCGCATCGGGCCGATGGCACGGTTCGACCTGCGCGACCAACTGGCGGAACAAGTGCGCGACACGCTCGCCGCAGGCGCGAAGCTGCTGCTCGGCGGCGAGGCGATCGCGGGCCAGGGTGCGTATTACCAGCCAACGGTCGTCGGCGACGTGCGGCTCGGGATGCGGATGGCCGACGAGGAGACGTTCGGTCCGGCCGCGGCGATGTTCCGGGCGAACGACGCGGAGCACGCGGTCACCATTGCGAATTCTTCGCGCTACGGGCTGGGCGGCAACCTCTGGACGAACGACGTCGCCCGTGCCGAGCAATGCGCCGCGCAGCTCGATTCGGGGAACTGCTTCATCAACGGAATGACCGCGTCCGATCCGCGCCTGCCGTTCGGCGGCGTGAAGAAGAGCGGGATCGGCCGCGAGCTCTCCGAGTTCGGGATCCGCGAGTTCGTCAACATTCAAACCGTTTGGATCGGCCCCGACACCGGAACGAGCGCGTCCACGGTGCCGGCTGAGTAACCACGGCGCGTGACGTGGGCCCTTCGACAGGCTCAGGCTGACACGAGAGGCTCAGGGTGACGTGAGGTTGTACCGTGAGCGTATGGCGCACGATCAGCCGCTCACGTCGGTCCTGGGTGAGGGGATCGTGCAGATTCGGCTTCCGATGGCCGGCAACCCGATGCGGTACATCAACGGTTACCTGCTCGAAGACGACGACGGCTTCACCTTGGTCGACTGCGGGTGGAAGGCCGACGACGTGCTCGATGCGCTCAACGCCGGGCTCGCGGAGCACGGGCATGCGCTGGCCGACGTGCGGCGTCTGCTGATCACGCACGTCCACTTCGATCATTACGGTTTGGCGGGGACGCTGATGCGCGCCGGCGTCCCGATGCTCGCGATGCATCCCAAAGATTGGGAAGCCGCGCAGATGCACCTGACCGATCCGGCGGCGTTCGACCGCGAAGCCGACGAGTGGATAGCGCGCAACGGGTTCTCGTTCGAGGGCGAGATCGAGGACGAGCTCCACCATCATCGGACGGAACTGACGAAGCCGACCCATTTGCTCGAGGACGGCGCGCGCGTCGGCCGCCTGGGCGCGATGTGGACGCCGGGGCACACGCCCGGCCACTTGTGCTTCGTCGACAAGGTGACCGGCAAGATCCTCACCGGCGACCACGTCCTCGATCCCGTCACGCCGCACGTCGGCGTCTGGCGCGACCATCGCGGCGATCCGCTCGGCGCGTACGAACGCTCGCTGCATGCCGTGGCCGCGTGCGGCGCGACCGGCGCGCTGCCGGCGCACGGCGAACCGTTCGCCGACGTCGCCGGCCGCGTCGACGAGCTGCTCGCGCACCATCGGCATCGCGAGCGCCAGATCCTCGCGGCGCTGGAAGTGGAACCGACGAGCGCGACGGGCGTAGCGCGCGCGCTGCCCTGGCGCCGGCGCGGCGATCCGTTCGATCGCCTGCCCGACATGCACCGGCAGTTTGCCGTCGCGGAGACGATCGCCCACCTCGAGCACCTTCGTGCTCGCGGCTTGGTTGGGCGCGACATGGACGTCACGCCGATCCGCTACTCCGTGGTCGACGTCCCCGACCGCGTGTAGCGCGCGATCAGCGGCGCGAACTGCGGATACGCCGCGGTCAGCATCGACCGTGTGGTGAGGTGGAAGTCCGCGAAATCGAATCCGGGCGCGACGTCGCAGCCGACCAGCGCGAAGCCGTCGGGCGTGTCGACGTGCGAGGCGAAATACGCGTTCGCCGCGATCGTCGTCTGCAGGGCGTCGCCGGCGCCGATGACGTGCCGCTGATGCGTTCCGCTCGGTGCGATCACTTCGATGGTGACCGGGTCGCCGCGGTAGAAGTGCCACGTCTCGTCCGACGCGAGCCGGTGAAAAGCGGAGAACACGTCCGAGGTGAGCAGGAAGTAGATCGAGGTCGTTGCGCTGCGGACCGTGCCGAGGCTGGTCGTGACGCGATCCGGGCTGCGATAAGTCTCGCGGTACCAGCCGCCTTCCGGATGCGGCGTGAGGTGGAGCGCGGCGATGAGCCGCTCGGCTTCGGGATGCACGGCACCGGTCTTCGACGCGGTGCCGTGCCTCTCGTTCACTGCGCGAGGACGAACGCTCTCGCGTCCGAGGCGTCGTACCCCGAAAGGCGACCCTCGCCGTTGATCGCTCTGGTCGCGACGTACAGCTCCTCGAGGAAGCCGGCCGTCCCCGGACCGCCCGGACCCGCGCACGAGCCGAGCAGCGTGGCGACGGTCGCCGACTCGCTGTAGCTGGGTAAGCCCACGTTCCCGCTTTGATCGAGTGCCGCGATCTCGTGCGCGCCGCGCAGGACGGCGAAGGAATACGTCGCCGAGGCGTGGGCTTGCGAGGCACGGTACGTCAGCGTCACCGTGTCGGTGAGGTTGACGTATTTGAGGATGCCGCAGTCCGTGCCGGCGCTCTGCCCGCCCAGCGTGATCGAGTCGAGCGACGCGAAGCAGCGGCTGTTGTCGAAGCAGATCGTGTGCGGTCCGCCGTTCGGCGCGGCGACGGCAATCGCACCGAACGTCGCGTTGTAGAAGCGTACTTCGATCGTGTGCAGGCCGTCGACGTAGCCGGTCGTGTCGACTCGGCTGCCGAGGTCGGAATTGTACCACAGTACGAGGTCCGCCAACGTGCGCACCGGGTAGACGTTGTGAAGCGGACCGATGTCCTGCGCCGAGATCGTGAGCGAATCGTACCGGTTGGTGATCGGATTCCACTTGTAATCGCCCCACGCGTCGCCGCGCGGGATGCCGTCGAGGAGAATCTGGTACCACGCCGCGCCGTCGATCGACGCGAGGTAATGGTTGATCTTCACCGGGATGACGCTGCCGAACGGGACGTTCTGCACGCGGAAGAAGTAATTCACGTCGGCCCAGGTATTGGCGAGGCCCGTCACCGAGTCGATCCGGTCGAATGGGACGAACCCGACGCCCTTGTAGAGCGGACCGGTCAGCGGATCGAGTCCGAACGTGATGTCGTCGATCTCGGTGTCGGCGGTGACGAGCGCGCGGTGCGCGGCGACCACCGCGAGGTCCGACGGCCGGAAGCCGATGCCCGGCGCGATACGGGTGACCGTGTTGCCGTTGCCGAGGTCGACGATGGCGATGCGATTCGCCGGATCGCGTTCGCACAAGGCGAGGCGTTCGCGTGCCGGGTCGAGCCACGACATCATGAACGGCGCGGTGAATCCGCCCACCACGTCGCTGACGGCTCCGGTCCCCATGTCGACGCGGCGCAAGCGTCCGCCGCCGGAGGCCTGCTCCGTCACGTAAGCGGACTGTTCGTCGGCAGCGAGCAGCAGCCCGATGGGATGATCGAGTCCGGACGCAACGGTCGTCGTCGCGCCGGTTCCGATGTCGATGCGCAGCAGCCGACCGTTCGGGGCATACTCGACGACGTAGACATGATTGTGCAGTCCGTCGAACTGCATTTGGTGCGGCGCGGTCAAACCGCTCGCGAGCACCTGTGCGGCGGCGCGTGACGCGTTGGAGAGGTCGACCCGCAGCACGTTGCCGGTGCGCTCGGTGACGAACGCGTGCCGGCCGTCGGGTCCAACGATGATGTCCTCCGGCTCGGTGTACCCGCTGCCGAGGACCTGGTAGCGCTGGCCCACCTTGTACGTGACCCACTGGATGTGCAGATCGTAGCCGTACGAGAGGACCTTGATCTTGCTGTAGTTGCCGGCGTTCGTGTGCACCGCGAAGACGTCGCCGTTGGTCAACGTGTTCGATGCGTCGTTGTTGCCGGTGATAGGGACGGTGCCGTAACTGAGCGATTGCAGCGTCGCCGTGGTGACCGCGTTGAAGTCGACGTGGCCAAGATTCGCGATCTTGGCGCCGCCGATCGGCACCATCTGGCGCTGCATGGCGGTCTGCTGTTCCCACCAGATGTCGCTCGCCGCGTTGAAGCCGCCGAGCGCTCCGGTTTCGCAGTCGAACGCCCACGTGCCCGTGATCGTCTGCGTTCCCTGCGAAACGGTCGCGACCAGCGGCAGAAAGAGGTTCACGATCGAGACGTTGCCCGCGTATTCGACGAACGCGAGCTGGTTGGTCGAGGGAATGAAATCGCATCCGATGGCGCCGTGGAGGCCGGTCGCGAGCGCTTCGCTCTGCACCGGCGGTGGGATCGGCATCAGTTTCGCGATGCGCGCGTCGGCGACGTGGGTGCCGTTCGTCTGCACGAGTTGCGTCGCGGTAGCATCGCCGACGCTCGACGCGTTCGGTACGATGGTCGTTTTCATAAGGCTGCCTCCGAGCAAGCGGAAAGGCTCCGGCCTGTGCCGGGCGCCTAGAACGTACGGCCGCGGCTGGTACGGCGCGCTTACGGCGCCACGCCGCTCAACTTACGCGCGCATTACGAGTGCGCGTGCTCGCGCGCGGCCGCATCGGGCTGGCGCTCGCTCGCTGCCCGGGCGGCGAATGGCGGGAGGATGACGTCCGAAAAGCGCGAGCCGGAGCGTCCGCCGCGTGCTAAGATCGGCGACATGGTAACCCTGGCGGGATGGCCGAAAACCGCGACCGCGCCGCGCCGCGCCGGAACCGACGTCACGGTGACGGAGATGGATCACGCGGCGTACTACCGGTTGACGGCGGCCCGCGATGCGCGCTACGACGGGCGGTTTTTCATCGGCGTCAAGACGACCGGCGTGTATTGCCGGCCGATCTGCCGCGTGCGCACGCCCAAACCGTCGAGCTGCGTCTTCTTTCCGTCCGCAGTTGCCGCGCAAGCCGCGGGCTTCCGGCCGTGTCTGCGCTGCCGTCCGGAAACCGCGCCGGCGCTCGCGGCCTGGCACGGAACCTCGACGACCGTCGATCGCGCGTTGGCGCTGATCGCGGACGGTGCGCTCGACGACGGCGGTTTGGAGGCGCTCGCGCGGCGATTGGGCGTCGGCGACCGTCACCTGCGGCGCCTCTTCGCCGAGCATCTCGGCGTCACGCCGGTCGCGGTCGCGCAGATTCGGCGCGCGCTGTTCGCGAAACGGCTCATCACCGAGAGCGCGATGAGCATGGCGGACGTCGCAATGGCGGCCGGCTTCGGCAGCGTGCGGCGCTTCAACGAAGCGATGCGCAGCGTGTACCACCGATCGCCGACCAACTTGCGGCACACGCGCGCGCGCCAGGAGCGCGCCGAAGCGGTCACGCTCAACCTCGCGTATACGGGCGCCTACGACTGGAACGGGATGGCGGCGTGGCTCGGCGCACGGGCGATCCCCGGCGTCGAAGCGATTACGCCCGACGGCCGTTACGTGCGCGCCGTGTGCGTCGACGGCAGCCTCGGTACGATCGAAGTTTCGCCGCCAGCGGCGTCGCCGAACGGGAACGCGCTCGTTGCGGTCATCCGCATCGGGGCGGTCGGGAAACTGCTCTCGGTCGTCGATCGCGTCAAGCGAATCTTCGATCTCGCCGCCGATCCCGAAGCGATCGAAGCGCACCTGCGGTCGGACCCGCTGCTCGCGTCGTCGATCGCGCGCCGGCCGGGATTGCGCGTTCCGGGCGCGTGGGACGGATTCGAGCTCGCCGTGCGAGCGATTCTCGGTCAGCAGATCTCGGTCGGCGCAGCAACCCGCCTCGCGGGGCGTCTGGTCGAACCTTTCGGGACGGCGCTTCCGGCGCATCTGCGCAGCGGCGACCACGACGTCCGGGCGGTCTTTCCGTCGCCGGCCGTGCTCGCCGGCGCCGACGTTGCGTCGATCGGGATGCCCAAGGCGCGCGGCGAGGCGATCCGCACGGTTGCGCGTGCGGCGCTCAGCGATCCGACGCTGTTCGAGCCTTCTCACGACCTGTCCGGCGCGGTCGAACGATTGCGCGCACTGCCGGGAATCGGCGAGTGGACCGCGCAGTACATCGCGATGCGGGCGCTGCGCGAGCCGGACGCTTTTCCGGCCGCCGACATCGGCTTGATGCGGGCGCTGACGGGCGCGGACGGCGTTCGCCCGACGGAGCGGATGGTGTTCGCGCGCGCGGACGCGTGGCGCCCGTGGCGCGCCTACGCGGCGCTGCATCTGTGGGCGCTCGACGGCGACCGTACGGAGGTTGGCCCATGAACCTGACCATCGACCGCATCGACTCACCGATCGGCACGCTGCTCGTCGCGACCGACGACGCTGCGGTTCGCATGCTGCACTTCGGCGACGACGTCGCGCACGCGGTGCGCCGTCTGCGCGGGCAGTACGGTACCGTCGAAATTATCGAGCGGCGCGAGCGCCTCGGTGTGCGCGAGCGGCTCGACGCGTACTTCGCCGGCGAGTTCGGCGCGTTCGACGACCTGGCGCTCGCGACGAACGGAACGGCGTTTCAGAAAACCGTGTGGTCGGCGCTGCGCGAGATCGCGCCCGGCACGACGCGGAGCTACGGCGAGCTCGCGAAACGCATCGGCGCACCCGGCGCGGCACGCGCCGTCGGCCTTGCGAACGGCGCGAACCCGATTGCGCTGATCGTTCCCTGCCATCGCGTGATCGGCGCCGACCGGAGCCTCACCGGTTTCGGCGGAGGGCTCCCGCGAAAAGCATGGCTCCTGCGCCACGAAGGCGTCGCCTTCATCCCCGAACCCGCGCCCCAAACGGCCTTCGACCTGTCACCCTGAGCTTGTCGAAGGGTGACAGAGCGTGGCTACGCGCGCTCGAAAACGCCGGCGATTCCTTGGCCGCCGCCGATGCACATCGTTACGAGCGCGTAGCGGCCGCCGGTGCGGTGCAGTTCGGCGATCGCTTTGATCGTGAGGATGCAGCCGGTCGCGCCGATCGGATGCCCGAGCGCGATCGCGCCGCCGTTGGGATTGACCTTGCTGGGATCGAAGCCGAGCTCTTTCGAGACCGCGCAGGCTTGCGCGGCGAACGCTTCGTTCGACTCGATGACGTCGATGTCGGCGACGCTCAGGCCGGCGCGCTCGAGCGCGCGCTTCACCGCCGGTACGGGACCGATCCCCATCACCTTCGGATCGACGCCCGAATGTCCGTAGGCGAGGAGCTTCGCGATCGGTTTGCGGCCGTCGCGCGCGGCGGCTGCGGCATCCATCAGCACGATGCTCGCGGCGGCGTCGTTGATCCCGGACGCGTTGCCCGCGGTGACGCTGCCGCCTTCCTTGAATGCCGGCCGCAGTTTTCCGAGCGCCTCGAGCGTCGTTTCGGCGCGCACGTGCTCGTCGGTGTCGAAGACGGTCGTGCCTTTGCGCGTCTTCAGTTCGATCGGAACGATCTGCTCCTTGAAGTGTCCGGCGGCGATCGCGCTCACGGCGCGCTGCTGGCTCCGCAGGGCGAGCGCGTCCTGCTCTTCGCGGCTGACGCCGTACTGCGCGGCGACGTTCTCGGCCGTGATGCCCATGTGCACCGTGTCAAACGGATCGGTCAGCGCGCCGATCATCATGTCGAACGACTCCGTCGCGCCCATGCGGGCTCCCCAGCGCTGCGACGGGTTGCCGTACAGCGCGCGGCTCATCGACTCGGCGCCGCCCGCGACGGCGATCTCCGCATCGCCGAGCAGGATCGCCTGCGCGGCGGAGACGATCGCTTGAAACCCGCTGCCGCACAACCGGTTGACCGTCAGAGCCGACGAACCGGCCGGAAATCCCGCGTCGAGCGCGGCGACGCGCGAGAGGTACATGTCCTTCGGCTCGGTGTGGATGACGTTGCCGAACACGACGTGCCCGACGTGCCCCGGATCGACGCCGGCCCGCTTCACGGCTTCGCGCGCGACGGTTGCCGCCAGCTGCGTCGGAGGAATGTCCTTCAGACTTCCGCCGTAACTTCCGATTGCGGTCCGAGCTCCGCTCAAGACGACGACACTGCGTTCTGCCATGCACCGTGCGACCGAGAAAACGATGCCCTGGTTGCCGACGCTGCTCGCCTTGCCGCGCCGGCGGAGGCCTGCGACGGGTCGATCCGTGAAATGAGAGGTCACGATGCTAACCGCGCGCCCCGTGCTCGAAACGGCCCGCCTGACCGTTCGCCTCGCCGACGCTGACGACGCGGTCGCTGCGTCGGTCAACCTGAGCAACGTCGTCCGCGGCATCTTTCAAGCCTGCCATCGCGGGTATTCGGTCGATGCGGTGAGTCCGCATCCCATCGAAGTGAGGCCCGCGTGAGAACCGGATTTTTCGACCTGTTCAAGATCGGGTTGGGTCCGTCGAGCTCGCACACGACCGGACCGATGCGCGCTGCCGGCATGTTCGCCGCGCGTTTGGTCGAGCGCGGCCTCATCGACGAGATCGCATCCGTGCGCGTCGACCTGTACGGATCGCTGGCGTTGACCGGGAAGGGACATGGGACCGATCGCGCGGTGGTTCTCGGGCTCTCCGGGATGCGACCCGAGCGGACCGATCCCGAACAGGCGACGCGCTGCGTCGAGACCGTCGTGCAGGACGGCGCGCTGCTGCTCGCCGGTACTCATCGAATCGGGTTCAGCATGACGGACGACATCGTCTTCCTGCGGCGCGAAGTGCTGCCGCGTCACCCGAACGCGATGCGCATCACCGCGTGTTTTTCCGGCGACGCGGTCGCCGACGAGCAGACGTACTACTCGGTCGGGGGCGGGTTCGTCGAAGTCGAGGGCGCGCCGCCGAGCGCGGGCGACGGCGGCGTGACGATTCCGTATTCTTTCGCCAGCGCGGCGGGGCTCTTGGCGATCGGCGAACGCGAAGGTCTCGCGATCTGGCAAATCGTGCTGGCGAACGAAAGCGCGCGCCACGGTGAAGCCGAGGTGCGCGAATACGTCGAGACGGTGTGGGGCGCGATGCAGACGTGCGCCGAGCGCGGCTTGCAGACCGAAGGCATCTTGCCCGGCGGCCTGAACGTGCGCCGCCGTGCGCCGCAGCTCTACCGCCGCCTGCACGAGAAGAGCGGCGGCGACGATGCGCTCGCGCCGATGGACTACGTCAACGCGGTTGCGATGGCGGTGAACGAGGAGAACGCCGCCGGCGGGCGCGTGGTGACCGCGCCGACCAACGGCGCCGCGGGCGTGATCCCGGCGGTCGCGCACTACTACCTGCGCTACGTCAAGGACGCCTCCGGCGACGGCCTCTTCCGGTTCTTTCTCACCGCCAGCGCGATCGGCGCACTGTACAAGGAGAACGCCTCGATCTCGGGCGCCGAAGTCGGCTGTCAAGGTGAAGTCGGCGTGGCGTGCTCGATGGCCGCGGGGGCACTGGTCGCGGCGCTCGGCGGCGCGAACCACCACGTCGAACACGCGGCGGAGATCGGGATGGAGCATAGCCTGGGGATGACCTGCGATCCGATCGGCGGATTGGTGCAGATTCCGTGCATCGAGCGCAACGCGGTCGGTGCGATGAAAGCGATCCACGCCGCGCGCATGGCGATGTGGGAGGACGAGGGCCACGCCGTCACGCTCGACGCGATCATCGACGTGATGTATCGCACCGGCCTGGACATGCAGACCAAATACAAGGAAACCTCGCTCGGCGGCCTCGCCGTCGGCGTCGTCGAGTGTTAGCCTAGCCGTCCGGTTTGCGCGACGCGGGCGAACCAGCGGCCCGAGTCCTTGATCGTGCGCGCGAGCGTTCGGGGGTCGAGATGCGCGAGGCCGAAGCGCTGCGTGTAGCCCTCGGCCCACTCGAAGTTGTCGACCAGCGTCCAGTGATGGTAGCCGCGCACGTCCACCCCGTCGGCGATCGCGTCCGCGACGGCACCGAGGTGCCCGCGCAGGTAGTCGATGCGGCGCGTGTCGCGGACGCGGCCGTCGGCGTCGGGAAACTCGTGGTAGGAGGCGCCGTTCTCGGTGACTTCGAGCGGAATGCCGCCGCAGTCCCTCGCCATCCGGCCGAGAATCGTGCGCAGGCCGGCGGGATTGACCGGCCATCCGAAGTCGGTGCGCGGATGCTCGTTGCGGTCGACCGTCGCGAACCGGAAGCGCAGCGCGCCGTCCTCCGCCGGCGCGTCGCGCACGACGAGGTGGAAGTAGTAGTTGATCCCGATCCAGTCGAGCGCCGCGCGCATGATGCGGTCGTCGCCGTCGCGATAGCCCATCGCCGCGAGCGGCAGTTCACCCGCCACCGCGTGCGCCGGATACGTGCCGTGCAGCACGGGATCGAGAAACCACCGGTTCGCGTAGGCGTGGAAGGCTTCGGCTGCCGCGCCGTCTTCCGGCGCGTCCGTCGCCGCCACCGCGGGTGAGACGGAATGCACACATCCAACGCGCATCGCCGGCCGTGCGGCCTTGATGGCGCGGGTTGCGAGACCTTGCGCGAGGTTGACGGTGTGGGTCGCGCGCAGGTAGGCTTCCGCATCGGTGCGGCCGGGCGCGTGGATCCCGGCAAGATAGCCCAGCCGCGTGAAGATCCACGGTTCGTTGAACGTCGCCCAGTCGGTGACGCGGTCGCCCAGGGCTTGCGTAACGATCGCCGCATACTCGGCGAAGCGCGCCGCGGTGTCGCGCTGCGGCCATCCGCCCGCGTCCTCGAGCGCTTGCGGTAGATCCCAGTGATACAGGGTTGGCAGCGGCCGGATACCCGCCGCGAGTAGGGCGTCCGTGAGCCGGCGATAGTAATCGAGACCGCGCTGTTCGATCGCGCCGCTGCCCGCCGGCTGCACGCGCGGCCAGGCAATCGAGAACCGGTAGCTGTTGAGTCCGAGTTCGCGCAGCAGCGCGACGTCGTCGTGGAGGCGATGGTACGAGTCGCAGGCCACGTCGCCGGTCGTCGCGCCCTTGATCGTGCCGACGCGATGTGCGAAGCGGTCCCAGATCGACTCGCCCTTCCCGTCTTCGTCCCAAGCGCCTTCGATCTGGTGCGCGGCCGTCGCCGCACCCCAGAAGAATCCGTCCGGGAAGGCGCGGTCTCGTGCATCGGGCATGAACGAGCGATCGCACGACGAGCGGAATTGTCCTGGTCGCTACACTAGAATTCGCGAGTACCTTCTTGCGGTTCGCCCGCGGTGCCATGATAGGTTCCATGCTTCGCACCGAACACGCAAGCGGCCGTGAGCCTGCTGCCGCCGAACTTCCGAAAACGATGAAGGCGGCGGTCGTGGACGCGGCCGGCCCACCCGACGCGTTCCGCATCGCCGACGTCCCGGTTCCCCGGCTCAGACGCGACCACGCGATCATCGCGCTCGATTTCGCGAGCGTCGGGATTTGGGACGCCAAAGAGCGCGCCGGTGAGTGGCGCGAGATCACGCCCGGCACGATCCTCGGCGCCGACGGAGCCGGTACGGTCGTCGCGGTCGGCGAGCGGGTCGAACATCTGCGCGTCGGCGATCGGGTGTACGCGTATAGTTACGACAACCGCGAGGGCGGCTTCTACGCCGAGTACGTCAGCGTTCTCGGCGATCGCGCAGCACGCGTCCCGCCGCAGATTAAGCAAGACGTTGCGGGCGCCATGCCCTGCGTCGCGCTGACCGCGCTCGCCGGGCTCGAAGCGCTCGGGGTGAAGCGTGACGAGGTACTGCTCGTCTTCGGGGCCAGCGGCGGCGTCGGATCGCTCGGCGTCTGGCTCGGCAGCGGGGTGAAGGCGAAGGTCGTCGGCACGGCGCGGCCCGATGCGCACGAGCACGTGCGATCGCTCGGCGCCGAGCACGTGATCTCGCCGCACGCGCGCCGTCTCGAATCGGTGATCGCGCGCGCATCGCTTGCCGGCTGGGACGCTGCACTCGTCACCGCGAGCGGCGACACGCTGCCGGCGTTTCTCGCCCACTTGAAGCACGGCGCACCGGTCGCGTATCCGGAAGGCGTTGAGCCGGAACCCGTCGCGCCGCGTCATCCCGTCATCGCCGTCAACGGGGTGTCCTCACGCAAGACGTTCGAGCGCCTCGAGGAGATGATCGGCGAGCGCGTCCTCCCGCTCGCATTGACCGTGTACCCGCTCGCCGAGGTCGCCGAGGCGCACCGCCGCGTCGAGCGCGGGCACGTCGTCGGCAAAATCGTCCTCCGCATTCGCGAAAGCTAGGAGAATCGCACCGTGTTGAACCCTACCGCATCCCTCCCCGAAGCCGTGGTCGCTCAGGCCGCCGCGACCCTCGCCGCCGGCGCGCTGCGCTCGTCGGATCCGATCGATCAGCACGACCCAGAGAAGCTGGGCGACTACGCCTTGGACGTGTTCTGGCACATCTACGAAGCGATGCGGATCGGCGTCGAGACACCGCCCCCCATACTCGAAGAGGTGAGCCCGTGATCGTCTCGCCCGCGACGCTGCTCGACCAGTTCGTACAGTTCGAGTTCATACCGCGTTAGCGATGGCTCGTCCGCCGTCCGTTCCGGAAGGCATCGCTTAGGACCGCGTGCACGTCGTCCGATACGGGCAGCTCGGCGAGCGCGGCGAGCGTCGCCGCGACGTCGTAGGGCGCGCTGTGCAACGTGATCCGGCCGTCTTCCCACATGGCGTAGTGCGCGCGGCCGCCCTCGCTGCTCATCCCAAGGCTGCCGGGATTGACCGCGACGGCGCCCTCCAGCGCGAGCATGCCTTGAACGTGCGTGTGACCCACGGCAACGACGCCGGCGCCGGGAACGGCCGCCTGCGCCGAAGCCGCGGCGTCGGCCAGCGGCCCGTAGTGCCGCGGGTCCTCCGCGAATGCATGGGTGAGCGCGAACGTGACCGTGCCGATGCGAACCGTTGCCAACCGCGGCAGGGTGCGGAGGTAGTCGACGTCGGCTCCATCGAGCACCGTGCGATGAACGAGGCGCGTGCACCGGCTCGCCTCGCGCATCGCCGGCGCTACGCCGTCGTCCTCGTCATACGCGAGCGCGCGATCGTGGTTTCCGTGAACGACGGCGTCGGCTCGCGATCGGCACCAGGCGATGACGCCTCTAGGATCCGGGCCGTAGTCGACGAGGTCTCCCATGCACAGCACGGCGTCGGCCGCCGGGAGAACTTCGAGGGCGAAAGGATTGGCGTGGAGATCTGACACCAGCAGCACGGTCATCGAGCGGCGTGGTCAGCGGTTCGATAGAAGAGCGTCTGCACGCGTTCGAGCGTGACCAAGCCGTCGAACAGAATCCGTTCCAGCGTGGGGAGGAACGTGCGAATCTTCTCGTCCTCGTCCACGACCTCGATCAGCAGAGGCAGATCCATCCAGG
>JAQBPL010000353.1 GCA_028287545.1 Vulcanimicrobiota bacterium
CGGAGCGGATTCTCGAAGCCGAGTGGCTGACGAAGTCGGCGCTCACGCACGCCGTCGACATCGAGATCGAGGCCACCGACCGTTCGGGTCTGCTGCAGGACGTGCTCGGCATCGCCGCCGAGCTCAAGACGCAGATCAGCTCGGTCAACGCCCGCGCGAAGCGCGATAAGAGCGCGCTCATCTCGATCACCGCGCAGATCTCCGACCTCGACCACCTGCACACGCTGCTGCGCAAACTCAGCCACATCAAAGAAGTGCGCAACGTGTGGCGCGTCACGAAGCGCGAAGCCCGCATCAGCAGCTGACGAGCGGTTTACACGCCGAAGCCCGTCGTGATCGTCAGCGTCGTCGCGGTGGGGCGGCAACTGAAGCTCGCCGCCGCGTACTTGGCGCGCTTGGCGGTCTCGAGCGCGGCGCGGTCGAGCGGGGCGAAGCCGCTGGAGCGGCTGACGGCGGCGCCGACGAGAGCGCCGGTATCGTCGACGTCGACCGTCAGTTCGACGACCCCGGTCGCGTTCACGGCGCGCGCCTCGGCCGGGAACGCCGGCCTGATCGGCGCGAGCGCGTGCGCGGCGGCGAACGGTTGCGAACACGCCTGCTGAGCGGCCGGACCGAACGCGACGGGCGTCACGACGGCGTTCCGCGCGGCGCCGAACCCGTCGACGAGCGTTTTGCGGTCGCGGTCGGCGGCGAGCTGACCCGACGGCGTCACGGGCGGCGCCACGTTCGGGCTCCACGGCGCGGTGATCGGGCACTCGAGGCGCTGCGCCGCGCCGAGCCCAGTCGACTGCACCCAGGCGGCGCTGGGGTGCTCGCCGGCCGGAAGGGTGAAATATCGGGTCAAGCGCACGCCGCCGAACGTCATCAGCGGGACGTCGTTCACGTCGACCGCGTAGCGCGTGACGTCGGTGTCGATGCGCACGCGCGCCGAGCGCGTGTCGCCGCGATCGATGTCGAGCAGGAAGCCGTACGTGTTCGGCCGTCCGGCGAACGAGACGTCGGCGAGCGTCGCGATCGTCGCCGGGCAGAAGACGTTGGCGTTCGCCGGCAGCGGAACCGCCGCGCCGGAGAGGATTGCCGCAAGCACGGCCGGAGCGAGGAGCAAGCGCTTCATCGCGTCCGGCTTCGCTTCAGTCGTGGAAGACCTTTTCCAGCAGGCTGGCCGCGAGGCCGGAATCGCGCGCTCCGGCGACGACGCGCGCCGCGTTCCGCGCGTGGAGCGCCGTCTCGATGACGGCGACGGAACGGTCGGCTGCCGCCGCCGCGGTCTGGCCGTGATGCTGCAGGACGATCGGACGCAGCGTCACCCAGGTGCGCTCGAGGGTCGCGCCGTCGGCCGCGGCGCGGGCCCAGTCGCCGTCGCGCGCGTCGAGCGCGATCGAACGCTCGAGGTAATCGAAGAGGCGCACCGAGACGGGCACCGTGTCGCCGGCGAGTTCGAACAGGGGCGCGAGCGCGCCGGTCGTCTCGTTCGCGGCGCGCTCCAAGGTCGCTTCATCGCTTGCGGTCCGCAACGCGGCGACCTCGCCGTCGACGGCGCTAAGTGACCAGCGGGCCGCTCGCTCCGCGGCGAAATCTGAGCGCACCGCGGGCCAGCCCGAGACGACTTGCGCCGCGGCGGCCCGCGCCGCGGCGCCGGTCTCCGCACCGCCGGCGATTCTCTCGGCGCGGTCTTCCAAGACTGTTAGGCGAACGAAACCTTCGCTGCGCGGCGCGGCGGCGGACGCGCCGGCGGCCAGCAGGCTGAAAAGGAGCATGGCTGCTGCGGCAAGCCGAGCAATGCGTTCAGACACGAGGCGCACTCTCCGATACTGGACGAGGACAGGAGCGATGATAGCCGCGTCGGATGACGGGGTTATGAATGCAGTGGGGCGACGCGACCGACGTTGAAGATTCTCGTCGTTGAAGATGATGTTTCCCTGGGAGACATCCTGCGCCGGGGCTTGGCGGAGAGCGGTCACGTAGTCGACGTCGAGCGCGACGGCACCGCCGGCGAGCGCGCCGCCCTCGCCGGCTCGTACGATGCGCTGCTGCTCGATGTGATGCTGCCCCGCAAGGACGGCTTCGCCGTCGCGCGCGCGCTGCGCGAGGCAGGGGTCACCACGCCGATCCTGATGCTCACCGCGCGCGACACCGTGGCGGATACCGTCGCCGGGCTCGATGCCGGCGCCGACGACTACCTGCGCAAGCCGTTCGTCTTCGACGAGCTCGAAGCACGTTTGCGTTCGATCACACGTCGCGATCCGGTTCCGGCCCGCGAAGAACTGCGCGTCGCGGACCTGGTGATGGATCTGCGGACCCGCACCGTCGCGCGCGGGACGCGGCCGATCGCGCTCTCGGCGCGCGAGACCGCGTTCCTCGAATACCTGATGCGCAACGCCGGCCGGCTCGTCACCCGCCCGATGCTCGAAGACGCGCTGTGGGAACGCGACCGCGACACGGAGTCGAATGTGATCGAAGTCTACGTGCGGCGGCTGCGGCTCAAACTCTCCGCGTCGGGCGAGCCGCCGCTGATCCACACGGTCCGCGGCGCCGGATACCGCTTGGGCGAGGCCGCCGGATGAATCCGCGCACGCTGCGCGGACAACTCGGCCTCGCCTACGCCGCCGCGCTCCTGCTCATCCTGATCGCATTCGCGGCGACGACGCTTGCGCTGATCGACAGCATCGGCCGCACGACCCTCGACGAGCGGCTGCAGACCGCGGCCCGCGCGATCTCGGCGATCGTCGACGAGCACGACGGCCGGATCGCCATCGAAGCGAAGGACCGCGAGCAGTTTGCGCGCATCGTCGGGCCGCGGCTCGACGCCGCGATCGTCGACAATGCGCTCGGGTCGGTCGACAGCACCGTCGTGCAGGTCCCGGCCGCAGTCGCCGCCGTCGCCGCGCACGGCGAGCGCGGGATGACCACCGTCCGGTCCAACGGCGCCTCGCTGCGCGTCGCACGCTTACCGGTACCGATCGGCCGCCCCGCGCTGGGCGCGGTCGTCGTGTGGCGCGATCTCGACAGCGTCGAGGAACTCGACCATCGCCTCGCGCTAACGTTCGCGTTCGCGATCCCGATCGTCGCGCTGCTCGCGGTCATCGCGGGCGGCGCGGTGGCGGCACGCGGGCTGCGCCCGCTCGTGGCGCTCGCCGAGATCGCGTCGGAAATCGAGGCGCACGATCTCTCGCGCCGGATCGCGATCCCTTCGCGCGACGACGAGTTGGGCCGGCTGTGCGCGACGTTCGACCGGATGCTCGACCGGCTCGAGGAAGCGTTCGCGCGCGAGCGTCGCTTCACCGGTGACGCGTCGCACGAGCTGCGCGCGCCGCTCTCGGTGATCCGCGCCGAGGCCGATCTCATGCTGCGCCGCGCCCGCACGCCGCAGGAGTACCAGCGGGCGTTGCGCTCGATCGCCGCGCAGGCCGACGAGCTCGAAGCGCTCACCCAGGATCTGCTCGCCGCGGCGCGTGGTGAAGCGGGCGCGGAAGCGATGCCGAACGCGCCCGCCGATCTGACTGCGGCCGCCACGGCCGCCGCCGATCAGTTGGAGGCGCTGGCGCATGCGCGAGGGATCGTGCTGCGGCGCGAGATCGAGGCGGGTGCGATCGTCGGCGGGGACGAGCAGGCGTTGCGGCGCGTCGTCGTGTGCCTGCTCCACAACGCGCTAGCCTACGCGCGCGTGCACGGCACGGTCGTCGTGCGCGTGGAGCGGACGCCGGCCGGGACGCGGCTCAGCGTCACCGACGACGGGCCGGGCTTCACGCCCGAGGCGCTGGTGCACGCGACGGAACGCTTTTGGCGCGATGACCCGTCGCGTTCACGCGGCGACGGTGCGACGAACGGCACGGGGGGCAGTGGCCTGGGCCTGTCGATCGCGTCGGCGATCGTGCACGCGACTGACGGCGCACTCGTTCTCAGCAATTTCCCAGACGGCGGCGCGCGCGTCGTCATCACGTTTCCTACGTTCACATAAGGCAGCGCGACGCCGCGCGTTCACATCGCGTTCATGTGACTCGCTCATGATTGGGAGCGACTGTTGCAGGAGGTCTTTTTCCGCTGCGCCTGGCTCGTTTCGCCCTCCAGAACGAAAAGGTCATCGTCTTCGTCGTCGCCGTTCTTGCGGTGCTCGGCGTACGGGCCTACCTGATCACGGCGCAGAGCGTCTTCCCGACGATGAGCTTCTCGCGGATCGACGTCGTCGCCGACGTCGGCCAACTCCCGGCGGACCAAGTCCGCTCCGCAGTAACGCTCCCGCTCGAACAGGCGTTCCAGGCCCTGCCCTCCGCGACCGCGGTGCGCTCGACCTCGGGCCAGGGTTCCTCGGAGCTCGTCGTCGACTTCTCGACGCACAGCGACCCGCAGGTCGACCTCCAATACGTCAATCAGGCGATCGCGCAGGTGCGCGGCGCAATTCCCGCCGCGCAGAACATCGTCGCGGTCGTCGTCAACCCGAGCAGCGAACCGGTGCTGGCCTACGCGCTGACCTCGGATGCGATCTCGCAGGCGGCGCTGCGCGATCTCGCGGTCTACTCGGTGGCGCCGAAGCTCTACGGCGCGACGGGGCTCTCGCGCATCCTCATCACGGGTGGTCCGACGCGCGAGTTCCACGTCGATCTCGACCCGTCGTCACTCGCCGCGAACGGGATCGGCGCGAGCGACGTCGCGAAGGCCCTCTCCGATCAGAACACGATCCAAGCCGTGGGTCTCGGACAGCGCAACTATCAGCAGTACGCGATCCTGGTGGACGCGTCGCTGCACGATGCCGCCTCGCTCGGCCGCGTCTCCGTCCCGGTAAAAAACGGCGCCGCGATCCCGCTCTCCGCGCTGGGCACCGTGCGGCTCGGTGTCTCGCCGGCGGCTGACCAGACGTCGTACAACGCCCACCATGCGGTGATCGTGAACGCCTTCGCGCTCCCGGGCGCCGACGTCGTGGCGTTGGGCAACGACCTCAAGGCGCGGCTCGGAAAGATCGTGCCGACGCTCCCCTCGATCGTGAAGTTCTCGCCGTACTGGGATCAAACGTCGTTCATCATCGAGTCGCAGAAAGCGCTGCGCGACTCGATCCTGCTCGGCGCGCTGCTCGCCATCATCGTCATCTACGCTTTCCTGCGCAACGCGCGTCTGACGCTCGTCGCGGCGGCGGTGATTCCGCTGGCAATGGCGATCGCGATCTTCGCCTTGCAGCAGGCCGGACAGACGCTGAACCTGATGAGCGTCGGCGGCCTGGCCGTCGCGGTCGGTCTCATCATCGACGATGCGATCGTCGTGATCGAGAACATCGCCCGCACGACGCACGAGCACCCGAACCTCGCCCCGCGGGCCGCGATCGAGCGCGCGATGGCGCAGATCTCGACCGCGATGATCGCGTCGACGACGACGACCGTCGTCGTCTTCGTCCCGCTGGCGCTCCTCTCAGGCGTCACCGGCTTTTTCTTCCGCGCGCTCGCCTCGACGATGGCCGCCTCGCTGATCGTCTCGCTGGGTCTCGCGCTGTTCGTCGCGCCGATCGCCGCCAGCGTCCTGCTGCGCGGACATCAAGAAAAGGAGCGACGCGACTTGATCGCCATCGTGCTCGAGAAGTACGACGGCGTGCTGCGCTGGGCGCTCTCGCACCGCCGCACCGTCGCGATCGGTTCGGTCGGCGTCCTCGTCGTCACCGTGTTCCTCCTCGGCCGCCTCCCCAGCGACTTCTTGCCGAAGACGGACGAAGGGAAGTTCGAGCTCGGGTACCGGCTCCCGGTGGGCACGACGCTCGACGCGAGCGATGCCGCCGCGACCTCGATGGAGAAGATCCTCACGTCCGACCCCGCCGTCGTTTCGGTGGGACGGCTCACCGCGGTCGATACGAACGGCTACTCGCCGACGCCGCAGAACGTCGGCCTGCTCCGCGTAACGCTTGTCGCGCCATCGCGGCGCGCGAGCTACGACGAAGTCAGCGCGCGGATGCGCGCCCGGCTGGAAGCGGCGATCCCCGCCGCCGCTTACGATTTCCACCAGATCCTCGAAGATCAGATCAACGGTTTGGAAGGTTCCGCCTCGCCGATCGAGATCGACATCCGCGGGAACGATCAGCAGACGCTGATCGGCCTTGCCGACGACGTCACGAAGGCGATCGGCAACGTTCCGGGTCTCGTCGACCTCAACAACGGCGTCACGTACGACAATCCTTCGCTGCGCGTTTCCCCCGACTCGACGCGTCTCGCCGCGCTCGGCATCACGACGCAGGACGTCGGCGACGCGATCGCCGCGCTCTCCCAAGGGACGGTAGCGACCTCGGTCCCCGAATCGTCGCGGGTGATCCCGGTGCGCGTGCGCGTCGCCGGTGCCGACTCGCCGCTCGATCCGGCGACCGGCCTGCTCGCCAAGGGGATTCCGAGCGCGCTCGGCGAGGTCTCGCGCCTCAACACCGTGCGGCTGTCGAGCAATCTCGACGCGCAGAACGGACAGCTGCTGCTCCGCGTGACCGGAAACGTCGACAATGCCAGCCTCTCGGGCGTCGTCGACGGCATCAGCCGCGCCCTCGCGAAGGTGTCGATGCCGCCGGGCTATTCGACCGAGATCGGCGGCCAGGCGAAAACGCAGGCCCAATCGTTCTCGGAGTTCCTCAGCGTCGTCGCGATCGCGATCGCGCTCGTTTTCGCGGTCATGCTCGCGACGTTCCGCTCGTTCCGTCTCCCGCTCGTCGTTCTGGCCGCGATCCCGCTGGCGCTGATCGGCGTCGCAGGCGCGCTGACGATCACCGGGACACCCTTCAACGTCTCTTCATTCATGGGTCTGCTGCTGTTGGTCGGAATCGTGGTCAAAAACGGAATCCTCTTGATCGACGTCGCGAACCAGCACCGCGAGGGCGGCGCCAGCGTCGAAGAATCGCTCCTCGCCGCGGGCAAGACGCGTCTGCGTCCGATCGTTATGACGACGCTCGCGGCGATCGGCGGGCTCCTCCCGCTCGCGCTCGGGATCGGCCAGGGCGCCGAGCTGGAGAAGCCGCTCGCGATCGCCGTCATCGGCGGCCTTTCCACTGCGACGTTCTTCACGCTGGTCCTCATCCCGGTGCTCTACGCGACGTTCATGGGTCGCAGAGCGTCGCGCGCCGCGGAAATGGTCCCGGCGGCATGAACGTGCGCATCACCGCCGGCGTCGCCGGCATCGCTCTCGCCATCTCGGCGCTCCCCGCCGCCGCGCAGCCGGCGACGCCTGCCGCGCCCGCAGCGCGGGTGACGTCGCAGGCGCAGGTCGGGACCCCGTTTGCTTTCTCCGGCTTGAGCCTCTCCGATGCGGAGAAGGCCGCACTCGCCAACTCTCCCGACGTCACCGCGGCGAACGCGGTCGTCAACCAGAACAGCGCCGCGCTCGCGGCGGTACATTCGGCGCTCGGCCCGCAGCTCGTCGCCGGCTACGTCACCTCACCGCAGAATGGGCCGAACGGCGGCACGATTCTCTCGCAAATCACCTCGGTCGGCGTGCAGACGACGATCGGCGACATCGCCGCGTACTCGCCGCTCGTCGCCGCCGCGGTCGCCAACTTGCGCAACGCCGAGAGCAGCCGGCAAGGCGTGATGCGCACCGAGCGCATGAAACTGGTGGGGCTCTACTACGACGCGCTCAAGGCGCGTGCGGTTCGCGATGCGCGAGAGAGCGCGCTTGCCACGGCGAACGAACAGCTCCGCGCGGCGCAGGTTCGCTTCAACGCCGGCGACGCGCCGAAGCTGGACGTCGTCCGCGCGAACGTCGCGGTCGCAAAGTCGACCGCCGACGCCGAGCTCGCCCGCGTCGCCGACACGAACGCGAGCGAAGCGCTTCGCGTCGAGACGGCCGCGCCGGCGACGGCGTTCACCGCCACGACCGCCGCCGTCCCCCCGACGATGACCGAGATCGATCCGGCGGTGGCGGTCACCCGCGCGCGGGTGCTGCGGCCCGAGCTCGCCGCCGCCCAGCAGGTCACCGTCGCGGCACAAGCGTCGGCACGCGCCGCCCGTCGTGCGACCTTGCCGGCCCTCACGGTCGGCGCGGGCTACGCGTCGGGGATCGACGGCGGCGTGCACGTCGCCGCGCCGACGGTCAACGTGACGATGAACCTGCCGCTGAGCGGCGCCGCCCGGGCGCGCGTCAGCCAAGCCGACGCCATCGTCGCCGAAGATCAGGCGAAGGCCGCTGCGACCGCGCGCGCGATCGACGTCGAGGTCGCCGCGACGGCGCGCAGCCTCGTTGCGACGCGCAAGGCGACCGCGGCGACGACCGAGGCGCGCCGTCAAGCCGAAGCGCAGCTCGCGGCGACGCAACTCGGCTATCGCAACGGCGCGTCGTCGAGCCTCGAGCTCTCGTCCGCCCGCGACGTGTACACGCAAGCCGTGGTCGACGAACTCTCCGCCTTTTACGAAGAAGCGCGTGCAAGCGCAATCCTCTCGCTCGAGGTAGGTCAATGACGCTCAATCGGAAGACCACTGCCGGCGCGGTCGTTGCCGTCCTCGCGGTTGCGGGGATCTGGTTCGGCACGCATCGCGGCGCCAACGCGGCGCCGCACGCTCCCGAGCCCGCCGGCCCGAGCGTCCCGCTCGTCAACGCGCGCACCGGCACGTTCGACGTGCGCGTGAGCGCGCAAGGCCACGTCGGTCCGCCGGCGGGAAGCAGCGCGAAGGTCGCGTTTGCCGAGCCCGGCATCGTCGGTGCGATCGACGTGCACGTGGGGGACCGTGTCACCGCGGGGCAGCCCGTCGCCGAACTGCGCAGTGAGTCGTTCGCGATCGGGTTCCGTCAAGCCGCGGCCGAGGGTTCCGCCGCGTCGAACAGTTACGGAGGCGGCACGGTGCCGTCGGCGGCGCTTCTGAGCGCGCAAGCCAAGCTCGCCGCGGCGCGCGACAAGCTGCGTACGCTCGAAGCCGGCGGTCAGGCGGCGCTCAGCAATCGGATCGGCGCCGTCTCCGCCGCGCGGCAGGCCGCGGTGAAAGTCGAGACCGACAAGACGAACCTCACGCGCGCGGAGCAGCTGTTCGCGGGCGGGGTGACGGCGCAGCGCGACGTGCAAGCCGCGCAGGCGCAGCTCGCCAACGACGAGGCCGACCAGCGCGCCGCCGACGCCCGCGTCCAAGCCGCGGGAGCCGACTTCACCGCTGCCCTCGCGCAGGCGCGGGCCGATGCGGCGCAAGCCGCGAGCGACGTG
>JAQBPL010000369.1 GCA_028287545.1 Vulcanimicrobiota bacterium
GATGACGGTCGTGATGAAAATCGACTTGGTCGGCCCCAAAGCGCGCGGCCTCGCGATGGGCCTCAACGAGTTCGCCGGTTACCTCGCCGTCGGCGTCGCAGCGTACCTCTCCGGCGTGATCGCGGCGGCGTACGGACTGCGACCGTGGCCGTTCGCTCTGGGCGTCATCTCCGTGTTCGCCGCGCTCGCGCTCTCGGTGTTCTTCGTGCGCGAGACGCACGGACACGCGCGCTTTGAGGCCGCGCGCGGCGAGCCGTCCAACCCAGTGGCGGGATCGTCCTTCGCGGCGTTGTTTGCGCGCGTCTCCTGGAAAGACCGCACGCTCTCGTCGATCAGCCAGGCGGGACTCGTGAACAACCTCAACGACGGGCTGGCGTGGGGCCTGCTGCCGTTGCACTTCGCCGCCGCCGGCCTCGCGATCGAGCGCATCGCGATCCTCTCGGCGGTCTATCCGGTGACGTGGGGCGTTTTCCAACTTCTCACGGGCGCACTGTCGGACCGCGTCGGCCGCAAATGGATGATCGCCGGCGGCATGTGGGTGCAGGCGATCGCGATTGCGCTCTTCCTTGTCCCGGTGAATTTCGCGCTGTGGTGCGCCGCGGCCGTGCTGCTCGGCGTCGGCACCGCGATGGTGTACCCGACGCTTCTCGCCGCGATCGGCGACGTCGTCGACCCGCTCGTGCGCGCTTCTTCCGTCGGAGTGTACCGGTTGTGGCGAGACTCTGGTTACGCGTTCGGCGCGCTGATCTCCGGGATCGTCGCGCACGAGTTCGGTGGTGACGCCGCGATCGCGGTCGTCGCTGCGCTCACGCTCGGCTCGGGCGGGATCGTCGCCGTGCGCATGCGCGAGACGCTTTGGTACTCTCGCCGCGCGCTTTCGACCCGAGGTGCAACGCTATGATCTTTCGACAGATCCTTCGAGCCGAGACCGGCTGCGCATCCTACCTCTTCGGTTGAAGCGGCCAAGGCCGGGCAGCGGTCGTCGATCCTCAGTTCGAGGTCGCTCACTACGTGGAAATTGCGAACCGTTACGGCATGCGGATTGAAGCGGTGTTCTCGACCCACGTTCATGCTGACCATCGCTCCGGTGAACGTGAGCTCGCGGCCTCGGTCGACGCGAAGCTCTACCATCATCGTTCCGCCGCGTTGGAATATGCGTTCACGCCCCTCGACGACGGAGCGGAGATATCCCTCGGGAACGTCGTCGTTCGCGCGCTCCACACGCCGGGACACACACCGGAAAGTTTGTCGTTGCTCGTCACCGATCGCACACGATCCGACGAGCCGTGGATGGTTCTTTCCGGCGACACGCTCTTCGTCGGCGACGTCGGAAGGCCCGACTTCGGCGGCGATGACGCCGGACGCCAGTTGCATGCTTCCCTGCAACGGCTCCTCGCGCTCCCGGACTACGTAGAGGTCTACCCGGCCCACATATCGGGTAGTCCGTGCGGTCGTGCGATGAGCGGCAAACCCTCCTCGACGATCGGGTTCGAGCGCCGCCACAACACCGCGCTTGCGCACGCCGACCCAGACGCGTTCGTCGCCGCACTCTTCGAAGGGCTGACTCCCAAGCCGCCCGGCTTCCTGGAAATGATTGCAACGAATCGCCGTGGCGGCGAGGCAAGCATTTCGCGGGGCGTTTGATACTCGGTCAATGGCGCAACGCGACGCCGAGAACCGCGCCGAGTGCGACGTATGCTTGGTCGGGGACGCGCTTCGCGAAGCGCGGTGCGACCAGGACCACGAGCAGCAGCGCGGCGGTGAAGCCGTCGACGATGATCGGACGACCGATCAGATACGTCGTCCCGGCCAGGACGCCGACGACCGCGACCGTCACGCCGCGCACGAACCCCGCGACGCGCGGATGCCCCCCGTAGCGCAACAGCAGCGGCGTCGCGACCACGGTGAGGATGATCGAGGGCAGAAAGATGCCGAGCGTCGCGGCCAGCGCGCCGGCGAAGCCGGCCACCGCGTAGCCGACGAACGTCGCCGTGATAACGACTGGTCCGGGCGAGATCATGCCGATCGCGACGGCGTCGACGAAGGTCCGGTTGTCCAGCCAATGATACTGGTCGACGACGTACGTCTTCACGAACGACACGACGACCAGCCCGGATCCGAAGACCAAAAATCCCGTTTTGAAAAAGAACCATAACAGCGCCGGATCGAGCCCCGCGGACGCCGGTGCGATCTAGCCGAGCAGCGCCGGTAAACCTACCGCGTGCTTCTTCGGCGCGACCGGCGCGACGGGCGGAGCCGGAGCCGGCTTTGCTCGGGTCGCGAAAGCAAAAATGCCGAGGACGCCCGCGGCGAGGAACAGCCAGACCAGCTCCTCCTTCAACGCGATGGTCACCGCGCAGGCGACGATTGCAACCGCCCACGCGGCGTAATCGCGCTTGAGGGTCTTGCGGCCGAGGTTCCAGCTCGCGCGCAAAATCAGCGCGACGACGACCGGTCCGATGCCGTAAAAAAGGCCGCGGGTGATGCCCGCGCCGGCGAACCGTTCGTAGAACGCGGCGATCGTGACGACGATGGCGAACGGCGGAAGCGCGAACGCGACGGCCACTGCAAGCGCGCCCGGTATGCCGTGCGTGATGTAACCGCAGTACACGCCGAGTTGATAGGCCATCGGGCCCGGGCACGCCGTCGCGATGGCGAGCCCGCGGTCGTACGACGCCTCGTCGATCCAACCGCGCTTCTCGACGAGATCCCGGCGCATGTAGTTCGCGAGGGCGACCGGGCCGCCGAAGCCGGTCGCACCCAGCATCATGAAGTACCGCACCAGGTCCAGGATCGACGGCGGGTTCACAGCGGCTCCATCACCCGCATCACCGGCTTGCCGGCGACGTTCTGCAACGGGAAGTAGACGCGATGCGTCGAGGGGTCCACGGCGACGACATGCGCGTTGAGGTGCAGAAACGCCTGGGCGAGGCGTCGCAGCGCCCCGTCCCCGACGTCATACACGCTCACGACGCCCGACTCGGAAGCCGCGTAGAGGCGGTGCAGCCCGGGATCCAGGGCGAGTACGTCGACGCCGACGCCGACCGCGCCCGAACCGGTCACGCGGGCAGTGGGCAGTTCGAGCCGCACCAGGCGGAAATTGTGCTGGCATCCCACGTACGCCGCCCGTTCGCGAGGATCGATCGCGACGCTGTGCGACGATGCGCAGCCCGGAAGGGCGTACCGCCGAACGATCTTCAGCGCCGCGGGATCGATTTCGGCCAGCTCGTCGCGATCTTGCACGCCCACGAAAATATGGCGCGATACCGGATCGTACTGCGTGTTGCCGGCCTCACCGCCGAGCGCAACGTTCCCCACGGCACGGTCCGTGCGGGCGTCGATCACCGTGTCCCGACCGCCGCTCTCATCCGAGACGAAGACGCGGTGGGTGATCGGGTCGTACGCCAGGCCGTCCACGTCCCCCGCCGTCACCATGGCGAGCCGTTTGCCGGTGCCGGCATCCAGAACCACTACGCCGCCTAGGCCCTGCGCTGCCGCGTACACCTTCCCGTTCGCGACCAAGATGCCGCGCACGCTCGCGCTCGGCGAAAGCGGAACGGTCAGCACGACGCGATTGGTCTTCACGTCGAACGCCTCGACCGAGCCGTCGCCCATGTGCGCGAGCCACAGCCTGCCGTGCGCCGGATCCATGCTCGCATAGTCGAACCGATTCGCGTTGCCGGTCAGCGGGAAGTCGCCGACCAGACGCAACGGCAACCCGGGTCCGCTCGCGCCGACGGTTTGCCACGCGTACGCGGCGCCGGCGATCGCAAGCAGTCCCGCCGCGATAAGGGCCGCCATCTTCACTGCGCGATGTGCACGTGACTCAGCGCGTCCCGCAGGCCGCTCGCTACGTCGGCCGGGGAGCCGACCCGCCAAAAATGCACGTAGTACAGCGTCGGATCGTCGCCGATCATGTGCTGGTGCATCGCGGTGACTTCGAAGCCGTGCACGCGCAGCGCGGCCACCGTCGGATCGACCTCGGACGCGACGAGCACGAAGTCGCCCGTCGTCGCCACGCGCCCACCACCGGCGTCCTGGACGTTCAGCGCGTTCGTGACGCCCATTCCGGGGGTGAGGGGCATGCCGTGCACCGTGACCTTCTCGGCGCGCGGAACGCCGAACGAGAGTACCCCACCGGATACCGTCCCTTGCCGGCCGAGCCCCTTCTGCACCTCATCGACGAACGACGGCGACTGCATCGTTGCCGGAGGTGCCGCCGGAGCGACCGGCGTGCCGGTCGCCGCGAGCGCCCGGCGCAGCGACTGAGCGAGGGCCGCCGCATCGCCGACGCCCATGAAGTGCATGAACATCACGTGCGGCGACTCGTTCCGAAGATGGTTGTGGAGCGCCGTCACCTCGATGCCGTCCTTGCGAAGCTGGGTCATCACGGGTTCGATCTCGCTTTCCAAGAGGCACAAGTCGCCGACGACGAGCGTCTTCCCCGGAAGCGCCTCGAACGCGGCGTAGCTGCCCAGCGCGAATCCCGGCCGCAGCCGCACGCCGTCGAGCGTTACGGTAAGGTCGGCGCGCGGTAGGCCCACGCGGTAGACACCACCGGGCATGACCGTTCCCGGACGTCCGAGCGCCGCGCTGATCGCCGCGACCTCCGCCGGCGTCTGCGCCGACGCCGCGCCGGCCGCCAGCGCGACGCCGAGAGTGACTGCGAGGGTGAACCGATACGCCATCCTAATCTCCGTAAGCAATGGATGCCCTGACGGTACTCGCACAACATGACGAGACCATGACGTGAGGATCCTCGTGGTCGAGGACGATGAGGACCTGCGGCAGTCCGTTGCCAGGGCGCTCAACGAGGCCGGCCACGCGGTCGAATCCGCGGCCGACGGCGTGACCGCCGACGAACGGATCGCCGAGGGCGGCCTGGACGCCGTGGTGCTGGACTGGATGCTGCCGGGGATGAGCGGGCTCGAAGTCTGCCGGCGGGCCCGCGACGCCGGCTCCGTTGCGGCCATCGTCATGCTGACGGCGCGCGACGACGTGAACGATCGCGTGCACGGCCTCGATTCAGGCGCGGACGACTACCTCGTCAAACCGTTTTCCGTGGCCGAACTTTTGGCGCGCGTGCGTTCGGTCACTCGCCGTGCATCGGGACAGCGGAGCGCCGTCTACGTGGCCGGTCCCGTCCGGCTCGACGTCGCTGCGCGCATCGTCACGGTGAATCAGACGCCGGCCGACTTCAGCGCGCGCGAGTTCGACCTGCTGGAACTGCTCGTGCGAAACCGTGGGAGCGTGATGACGCGGGGCGATATCGCCGAGCACGTCTGGGGCGCGCGCTTCTCAGGAACGTCGAACGTGGTGGACGTCTTCGTCGGGCGCGTTCGCCGCAAGCTCGGCGACGCCGCCTCGCTGATCGAGACGGTGCGCGGCGCGGGCTACCGCGTCGCAGGCAACTGAGCGGTTCCGAGGAGACGCCGAGCCGTCAGAGCGGCGCGAGCAATTGTGAGAGCAACGGCGTCGCCGGCATCGAGCGCAGTTCGTTCCACGACGCGTCTTGTACGGCGCGCCCGTCCTCGATCGCGATCGCGCGCGGGCATAGCCGTGCGAGCACGTCGGATTCATGGCCGACGACGAGCATCGTAAACCCGAGCTGCGTCTGCCACTCCACGATCGCAGCGACCAGCTCGCGCACGAGGTGACGGTCGAGCCCGCTGAACGGCTCGTCGAGCAAGACCACGGGCGGCTTGCGCGCGAGCATTCGAGCCAACGCGACTCGTCGCGCTTGCCCTCCGGAGATCGCGTGCGCCGGCGCTTGCCAGATCGGTCCGAGCTGCAGGCGTTCGCGCAGCTCCGCGACCCACGATGCGTTGGCGTCGCGCATCCCGTTCGTCAAACCGAACTCGACGTTGTCGCCGACGTGCAAATGCGGAAACAAGTTCGCATCCTGCGTGAGGTACCCAAGCTGCCGCCGGTGCAGCGGCATCGCGGGCGGGAAGACGGTGCCCGCGCCGAGCGCGACGTGCCCGCCGTCGGGTTCCTCTGCTCCGGCGATACACGCGAGAACCGTACTCTTGCCCGAACCGGAGACTCCGAATAAGCCGCAGGCCTCGCCTGAGCCCAGCCGCACCGTCACGTCGACGGTGAAGCGCGGCCGCACCTTCACGATGTGAGCGTCAAGCATTGGACGCCCGTCGCTGGGCGAGGACGTGCGCGAGCCAAGGGAGAGGCAGTGCGGTTACGAGGAACACGATGAGCAGCGGCATCACCGCCGGTAGCCCGAAGTTCTCGAGGCTCGTCCACAAAGCGACCGGCATCCCCGCCGGGTAGTACGCGGTGATCACCACCGCTCCGAACTCGGTCAGTGCGCGAACCCACGCGAGGCTGAGCGCAACCGCGAAACCCAAGCGCGCAATCGGGAAGGTGATGCGCCAAAACACATTCCAGCGATCGTGCCCCAGCAAGCCCCCTTGGATCTCGAGCGTGCGCGGTACGCTATCGAGCGCCGCGACGGCGCCTAAAATGTAGTAGCCGATGCTGACGTAGACTTGGGTGACGACGAACGCGAGCGGCGTGTTCGTCATCTTGAGCCCGAAGCGATCGAGAAATGCGCCCAACGCGTGCGGCCCAAATGCCAGCGAGAGCAAGATCCCCAGCGCCAGCGGCGGCAAGAGCACGGAGATCAGCAGGACCCCTTGCCACCATAGTCGTTCCCGCGTCGCGGCGCGTGAAATGTAGAGCGCCATCGGCGTCCCGATGGTCACGACGATGACCATCGCAACGGCGGTGAAGACCAGCGAGACGCGAACCGAATCGATGGTGGTCGAGCCGTCGCCCCATCGCCACTGGCCCACGGGGACGAACAATCCGGCGAACGGGTAGAGCAGCGCGAGCGCAAACGCGATCGCGGCGACGCGCTTCACGAGAACGTCGCCGGCCCGCTACCCACGCAGCGGTGACGCGCCCGCCGGCGGGTCGTAGAAATACTGCCGGAAGATCGACTGCCCGCTTCCCGTCAGCCAGTCGACGAACGCTCGCGCTCGCTCTTTCTGCGCGGCTGCGCCGAGGACCGCGGCATAATAGACGAGCGGCTCCGGGTGGCGAATCACTCCGCCGATCTCGAGCGATTCCTGCGCGTAGCGGTCGCGCAGCGCATCGCTGCCGAGATTGATCTCAGACGGCAAGCGCACGTAGGGAAGATTGAACGGGCCCGGCTGGATTTTGTACGCCGACGACGCGTCGAGCTCGCCGCTCTGCAGGCGTGCCTCGACGGTCGGCTCGCTGAAGATTTGTGCCGGATTGACCGTCGGTCCCAAGATTTTCTGCGCGAGGCCGGGTTGCCGGTAGTATGCTTCCGCGAGCTGCAGCGTGAAAATGATATTCCGCCCTTGCGGGTCGGTCACCGGATCGGTTCTTCCGAAGCGCAGGTCGGGCTGCTGCAGAATCTGCCACCAGGGCATCGCGCCCGGCTTCCCGGCCGCCGCGTCGGCGAACTGCCCCGCATATTTGCTTTTCGGACTGTACGCGATGACCATCTCGGTGCGAGCGATCGGTGTCGCGAGGCTCGCCTTGCCGGCTTTGAGGACGGTCATCATCGGTCCCGGCGTCACCGGAATGAACACGTCGGCGGCGATGCTCCCGCCGACGATGAGCTTCGACAGAGCATCCGAACCTTGCGCGCGGCCGTGCATCTCGATGTGCAGCGTTCGCGCTGCGGCCGCCTTGATCGGACCTTCCATCATCGAGCCCATCGAGCCGGCATAGGAGACGTCGAGCGGCGTGAGCTCTTGCGCGCGTGCCGCGCGCGCGGCGAATGCCAGCGACGCAACGCCGGCGCCGAGCCACAGACGACGATTCATGGCAGCTGTTCTCCCGTTCTCGTGACGTCGTACGACCTCATCGCTTCGAGGTCGCGGCGATATGACGCCGACCGCAACGCATCGAGCAATGCTCGAACCTCCGGCGTTCGCACGGCGCCGCGCGGAACGAGCAAAACACATCGCTCCTCGCGCAGCGGCATAAAATGCAAACCGAAGACGCTCGAAACGCTTGCGGTGCCGACCGCGGCGTCGGCAAAGCCTTGCACGATGGCGCGCCCGGCGTCGAGCTGACCCGCGAGCTCTCGGCCGTAGCCCGCCACTCCGCGCGGATCGATGTCGGCCCGGCGTAAATGCTCGTCGAGCAGACGCCGCGCACCGGCTCCCGCCGGCCGATTCGCCAGGCGTGCCTTCGTCCGCTTGAGATCGGCGGCGCCGTGCAGGCCGAGCGGATTCCCGTGCCCGACGAGCCAGCCGGATTCCGTCGTCGCCAGTTCAAAGCGGGTGAATTCACCCATCTGCCGCGTTTGCTGCGGCGTGACGTCACCGTGAACGACGGCGGCATGCAGGTCCCCCCGAACGAGTGCGTCGAGCGCCGCGCGATTCGTCATCGAGAGCCACAGGACCCGAACGTGGCGGGATCGAGCCATGGCATGCCGCGAGAGCAGCCCGACTGCGGGATCGCAACCGGCAACGAAGACGTTCGGGACGGGGGTCTCGCCGGGCTCGATCGCGAGATGATCCTCGCGGAGCGCGTGGATAACCGTTCGGCTGCCGATCGTCGCAGCGGCCGTTCG
>JAQBPL010000394.1 GCA_028287545.1 Vulcanimicrobiota bacterium
ATCCGATCGTGACGACCGTCGTGCCGCTGACCGCCTTCTATCCGGCCGAAGCGTATCACCAGCATTTCGCCGAGCATCATCCCGACTATCCGTACATCGTCTACAACGACAAACCGAAACTCGTCGCGCTGCGCAAGCAATTCGCGCCGCTCCTCAAACCGCATTCCGTCGCGTTGGTATTGACGACGCCGTAAGCGCGGCACATTGTCATGCTGAGCCTGTCGAAGCATGAGCCACGATCGTGGCCGACCCTTCGACAAGCTCAGGGTGACAAAGAAAGTTCGGCGAGAAGTTCGGTTTCGCGTTCGGGGGCGAGGGATGCGCCTCGTGCGTCGTGTTCGGTTTCCCAGATCAGCGTGTCGCGGAGTGTGGTCGCGACCGGCGTGAAGCGGAGTCCCGCGGCGATCGCAGCGTCGCAGACGACGCGATCGAGCAGCGTGTGTCCCGGTGCCCAGAGCGGCATCTCGGTCCACGGCTGAACGCCGGCAGCGGTGAGGAATTCCTCGCCGGCCCAGCGGATCTCGGGTTTGGCGCCGGACGTCCGCGCCATCTCCGCCACCAGGCCCGCGAAGGTCGGCGGATCCTCCGGGCCCTGCACGTTGTACGTGCCGCCTCTTCGAGCCGCCACCGCGTCCAGGACGAATGCCGCGACGTCGCGCGCGTCGATGAAATGCGTGCGAAACGCTCCGTCGCCGGGCGCCAGCACGACGCCGCCGCGCGCGATGCGACGAACCCAATAGCCGAACCGGTCCGTGTGATCCCACGGGCCGACGATCAGCCCGGGCCGCACGATCAGCGCGTCCGGGCCCCAGCGCTGGAGGACCGCGTCCTCACATGCGGCTTTGAGCTCGCCGTAGAACGCCGGCGTGAACTCAACGACGGGCGCGTCGAGCGTTTTGCGCGGAGCGTCTTCGGTGACACGCTCCGGCCCGGTATCCGGGTAGACGCTGACGCTGCTCACGAACACGTATTGGCCGGCCCGCTTTCGCAAAGCCTCGGCGCAGGCGGCGACCTCTGCCGGCAGGTATCCGCAGAGGTCCACGACGGCGTCCCACCGTCCGTCGAGGCGGTCGAGATTCGTGCGCCGATCGCCGAGGATTTCGCGTGCGGCCGGATGCGGGTTCGGCGTCGTCCCGCGATGGAAGACCGTGACGTCCCAGCGGCGAGCGAGGGCGCCCGCGACCAGATGACGGCCCACGAATCGCGTTCCGCCAATGACGAGCACGTGCACCTAGCGCCGCACCGCCTCGCGTCGGGCACGCTGGGGCGCGGCGGCGAAACGCCGCAGGGGCACGACCTTCTCGGACGAGGCGACGGCGAGCGAGCCGCTCGCGTCGTGCCGCACGATCGCGCGGATCTGGGCCAGCGGAATCTCGACCACCCGCTGCGGCGTGCTGCAGTGGGTGCAGGTTCCGATCGGAACGACGCGGATCGCCGTGCGGCCTGCTCCGGCCGCGGCCTGCAGTGCGTGGACGGCGCCGGCCGAAACGACGTACGACGTCGTCGTCAACATGACCGTGTACAGCGTCTCCGTCATGGTCGATCCCCTCGTCGGCCGCAGCCGGTGAAACCTCGTGGACGGCGGGGAGAGATCGCGATCTGCGCAGACGGTGGGCAATGTGGAGAAGTCGGTGCACCGTTGAGGTTTGACGCAGGTTTACGCCGGAGAAGGGGGGCGATCGGGGAGGGGCACGCTCGGCTGGCGCTTCGCTCGAACGGCCGGGGTAAGCGTGAAGCATGGCCTTCATCGATGATCTGCCGCCGGCTCCCCGACATCAGTGCATCAATGCGGCCTGCGGCTGCAACGACCTGGTCAGCGCGGGGCCGTGCTCCGAATGGTGCGCGGCCCACACCATCGAGCTGGCGGACGCCGAGCAAGGAAAAGTGCGGCCGGTGGACTGTCTGTGCGGGCACGACGTCTGCATCCAGAATCGCGTCGCGCGTGGAACGCCCGAACGCGGGATGGCGTAACGCTCGTATTAGCACGCGAAGCCTCCACGAGTGCCGGAGACGAGCAAATGCGCGCTTCTCGTGAATCGGAAGGACCAAACGTGGGACAGATCGCTACGGAATCGTACCTGGAAGATCGCCTGGGCATCGTGGACCTGATTACCGGCTGGATGCATCGAGATCTTGGCGAGTGGGATAAGCTCCGGAATATCTTTCACCCGGATGCAACGATCGATATCACCTGGTTTTCCGGAAAAGCCAGCGATTTCGTGGATGGTTCGATGAAGATGGGCGCTTCTGACCTCAAGACCAAGCACGTCATCACATCGCCGGTCGTGTCGTTCAACGGGAACAAAGCCATCGCGGAGACGAATGCGATCGTGGTCGGGGAGAATGCCGTGCTCGGTATCGGCTGCGAGGCAAATGCACGGTTCTACGACCGTCTGGAGAAGCGCGCCGGGGTCTGGAAGATCCAGGACCGCCAGGCTATCTACGACATGTGCACGTTCACTTTCCCGACCGGTCTGGTCGAAATCGACAAAGCTGCCGTGGAGAAGCATCCGCGCGAGTACGCGGGCGCTCGCCTATCTGCTGGAGAAGAGCGGCTTCCCCGTGAAGGGCGTCTACCCGACGAAAGGCAGCGAGCTCGAGAAGACGATCAAGGACAAAGGACAGGCTTGGCTCAAGGCGTGATGCCGCGTTGCGGTACGTGGTTCCGAAGCGTGATGCGTATTTAGAAGAGGCGGGGTTGCCCGCCCGACCCGATGATCTCCGCGCAGATGCGACGCGCTTCATCGACCGCGGCTACGTCCGTGCGCACGAAGAGTTTGCGCCAGTAGGCTTTCCCCGAAAGTTTCGCGATGAGGTCGGACGCGGCGCGGGCATCGACGATGCGCCCCATCAGCTGCACCCGCACGGTCGGCGCGGTTCCGGCGTTGCCGAGCGGAAGGCGATGAATGAGCTGCTCCTGCGAATCGCTCCACACCGCGTCCCCCCAGCGGCGGCGCAGCGCGTCTTCGCAGTGCTCGAACGTGCTGAGGTCTTGCTCGGCGTTGAACTCGGCGGCTAGGCCGTAGACGGTATGGCGTTCGCGCAGCGCGCGCACGCCTTCGTCGTCGAGTTCGCGGATGTCGTCGAGAACGCGAAAATCGTCCCAGGCGAGGAACTCGCCGATCGCGTCGAGGGCGCGCGGGTTCGGCCACAGCACGCGCAGCACGTCGCGCAGCACGCGTTCGAACGCACGGGTCGTATGGTGGAAGTACACGGTCGCGAACATCATGTAGCGGGCCAGGACGAACGATTCGAGCGCGACGACGCCGCGGCCGTCGACGCCGAGCTGCTGCCGCCCCTCCACCTCCAGGATCCGCAGCGACGCGATCAGCTGGGCCGCGTCGTACGTTCCGCCGGCGACGCCGGTGAAGTACGCGTCGCGCAGCAGGTAGTCCATCCGGTCGGCGTCGAGGTTGGGACCGCTGACGAGTTCGCGCAAAACGGGATCCGCGTCGTGCGCGCCGGTGATCAGGCCGAGCACCGCACCGGGATCGACGTCGATCGACGCGAGGACGCCTTGCAGTTCGGGCAGCGCGAGGATCGCTTCGGTGCGCTGTTCGTGGCGAACCTCGAGCACCGTCTCGCAGGCATGCGAGAACGGGCCGTGGCCGAGATCGTGCAGCAGCAGCGCGGCGCGCAGGAGGCGGCGTTTTTCGCGGAACGCGCGCTCGGAGTCGAACGCCTCGGGCGAGTGGTCGCGCAGCGCGTCGAACGCGCGCGTGCCGATCGCGAGCGCCCCCAGCGCGTGCGAGAAGCGCGAGTGCTCGGCTGACGGGAAGGCGAGATACGCGAGGCCCAACTGCCGCAAGCGGCGCAGCCGCTGCACGACCGCGGCCGAGAGCAGCCCCACCTCGCCCTCGTCGAGCTCGATGAAGCCGTGGATCGGATCGTAGATGCGCTTCGCTTTCATCGCATGAGTGCGAAGCATCGCGTCGTATGTCCCCGCATGGCGATTTCCCGTCCCGTCCTTGCCGTGCTCGCGGTGATCTGTCTCTGCGGTGCCTCTGCACCGCAGCGATTGGCGTACCCTCCGGCACCGCCGAGTCCCGCCACCGACACGTACTTCGGAACGGCGATCGTCGACCCGTACCGCTCGCTCGAGAATCCGGCCGATCCGCAGACGGGCGCGTGGGCGGCGGCCGAAACCGACCTCGCCCGCCGCTTCATCCACGGCCGTCCCGAGTACGCGGCCCTGCGCGCGCGCGTCGAGACGCTCGCGAAGGGCTCGCCGGTGCGGTACGGGCTCGAGATCGCGCACGGTCGCTGGGTCTATCTGCGCCGCACGCCGCCGGCGCAGCAGCCGGTGCTCGTCGCGCGCGACGGTGAAGCCGGCCGCGAGCGCGTGCTCTTCGATCCCTCGGCCGGGACGCGCGGAACGCCGCCGGCGATCGGCGAGTTCAAGCTCTCGCCCGACGGCTCGCGCGTCGCGTTCACCACGCAGCAAGGCGGCAGCGAAGACGAGACGCTGCGCGTCGTGAACGCCGCGACGGCGACGATGCTGGGCGAGCGGATCGCGCACGTCGGCGGCGGGACGACGCCGGTCGCCTTCGCGTGGGATGCCGACGCGCGAGGATTCACCCGCACGTCGCTGCCGCGCAAGCCCGACGGCACCTTCGCGAGCAACGGGATCGTGCTCGTGCACCACGTCATCGGGACCGATCCCGCGACCGACACCTATGTGTTCGGACGCGGTCTCTCACCCAAAGCGGAATATCAATTGCTCGCCGCGCCCACCGGCGGCGCGCTCGCGGCCGTCGTCGCGGACGGTGACGGGGTTCCGGCGTCGGTGTACGTGCGCCGCGGCGGCGGCGCGTTCGTGCAGGTCGCGACACCCACGGCGGGGATCGGGAGCAGCGCGGAGGCGGGCGCGGCGTTCGTCGGCGACGTCCTCGCCGTGATCGCGAAGGGGAAAACGCCGCGCGGAACCGTGATCGGCATCGGACCGGGCCAGACCGTCGACACCGGTGCGACGCTGGTCCCCGCCGGAGCGCTCGCGATCGCCGACGTCGTCCCGGTCGCAGGCGGCTTCGCAACGATCGACCTCGATGGCGGCGATTCGCGGATGCGCCTCTTCGCAGCGAACGGAACGCCGCGCGCGGCGGCGCGCGTCCCCGCGACCTCGACGGTCGATTTCGTCGCGGCGGATCCGCGCGCGTCCGAGGTCATCGTAAGCCTGCAAAGCTACGCGCTGGCTCCGCGCTGGTACCGGTACGATGCGGCGCGCAACGCGCTGCAGGCAACGTCGGTCGGTCAGCCCACGCCGGCGGCGTTCCGCCGCGCTGTCGTCACGCGCGTTCTGGTCCCCTCACTCGACGGCACGGCGCGCATCCCGCTCGAAGTGATCAGCCTGGGTCGCGCCCGCGGAACGCGGATGCCGACGATCCTCACCGCCTACGGCGCCTACGGCACCGTCACGCGGCCGCGCTTCAATGCGACCGCGCTCGCGTGGCTCGAACGCGGCGGCGCGATCGCCTTCGCGATGATCCGCGGCGGCGGTGAATACGGTGAAGCGTGGCATCAGGCCGCGCGGCTGAAGACCAAGACCGTGAGCGCCGACGACCTCGCGGCGTGCGCCGATTGGCTCGGCGCGAACGGCTACGGAAACCGCCAGCACCTCGGCATCCTCGGCGGCAGCGCCGGCGGTTTCCTGATGGGCTTGGCGCTCACGCGCAATCCCGAGCGGTACCGCGCCGTCGACGCCGCGGTCGGTTTCTACGACCTGCTGCGCGTCGAGCTCACGCCCAACGGCGCCTTCAACACGCCCGAATTCGGGACCGTCACCGATCCGCAGCAGTTCGCGTGGATGGTGAAGCAGTCGCCGTACCATCACGTCCGCAAGGGCGTCTCCTATCCCGCCGTGCTGATGACGACGGGTGAGAACGATCCGCGCGTCGATCCGTACAATTCCCGCAAGATGGTCGCGCTGCTCCAGGCCGACTCGGCGTCGCCGTATCCGGTGCTGCTGCTGCAGAAGAGCGGCGAGGGACACGGGATCGGCAACTCGTTCGCGCAGCGGGTCGACTCGGACACCGAGCGGTACGCGTTCTTCCTGAGTCAGCTCGCGCCGTAGCGGTCCGCGGCTCCGGCGGCCGCGGCGGCCGGGAGCCAGGGAGTCTTGTGCGGCCCGAGCGTCGAACCGCGTACTCGTGCGTGTCGACGACGGCGTCAAGCGGGAGATCCTCGCTCGCACCGACATCGGCGAGGTGATCGGGGCGTACGTCACCCTGCGCAAACGCGGCAACGACCTGGTCGGGCTGTGTCCCTTCCACGGCGAGAAAACGCCGTCGTTCCACGTCCATCCCGACCGCGGCTTCTTCAAGTGTTTCGGCTGCGACGCCAAAGGCGATGCGTTCAGCTTCATCCAGCGCCACGAGAACGTCGGCTTCGCCGACGCGCTGCGGATCTTGGCGAAACGCGTCGGCGTCGAGATCGAGAACGAGGATCCGCGCGCCGCGCGCGCGCGCAGCGAGCGCGAGACGATCTATGCGGCGAACGAGATCGCGCGCGCGTGGTTTCACCGCATGCTGCTCGACGCGCGCGAAGGCGCGGCCGCGCGCGCGTACTGCGAGGGGCGCGGCATCACGGCGGCGACGATCGAGGCGTTCGCGCTCGGTTTCGCGCCGGAGGGATGGGACGGTTTGGTCGGCGAGCTGCGGCGCAACGACGTCGACCTCGAACTGGCCGCGCGCGCCGGGCTGCTCAAGCCGAGCCAGCGCGGCGGCTTCTACGATTTCTATCGCGGCCGGCTGATGATCCCCACGCTCGCGACGACCGGCGAGACGATCGCGTTCGGCGGCCGCGCGCTCGGCGATGCGGAACCGAAATATCTCAACACGTCGACGACGCCGGTCTACACCAAAGGCCGGTACCTCTTCGCGCTCAACGTCGCGCGACGCGCCGCGGCCAAAGACGACAGCGTCATCGTGGTCGAGGGGTACCTCGACTGCATCGCGCTGCATCAGGCGGGTTTCGCGAACGCGGTCGCCGTGCTCGGCACGGCGTTCACGCCGGAGCAGGCGCGCGAGCTGCGCAAGATCGCGACGAGCGCCGTGTTGTGCTTCGACGCCGATTCGGCGGGGATCGAAGCCGCGCTGAAATCGATCGAGGTGCTTGCCTCCGAGGGCGTGCGGGCGTCCGCGCTGCGGATCCCCGACGGGAAGGATCCCGACGAGTTCGTCCGCCGCAACGGTGCCGGCGCCTTCCGCGAACTGCTCGCAAAACCGATCGCCGCGACCCAGGTGAAGATCGACGCGGAGATCGACCGTCGCGGAACGCGCGGCGAGGGCGGGACGCTGGCGCGCTGGGCCGAGGAGACGATCCGCCGACTGGCGCCCCCCGAGGAACAGGACCGCTGGCGCGTCTATGCCGCTGGGCGACTCGGCCTCTCCGCCGACGACTTACGGCGCGCCCGGCTGCTGGTGAACCCGCTGCACTTCAGCCGCGGCGAGGCGAATGCGTCACGTCACATCGTGCCCGGGGCGATCGAGAAGCCGTCGTTCGAACGCGAGGTGCTCTCGATCGTGCTCGACGAGCCGGCGCTGGTCGCGGAGTACGGCGACCGGATCCCCGCCGAGCGCTTCGAGAGCCCGGCCTTGCGCCGCGTCTGGGAGGTGCTGCGGACTCACGCTCGGTCGCTGGTGCAACCGTCGGACGTCTTCGCCGTGTTTGCAGGAGACGATGACGCGGCGGCCACGCTGGCGTCGGTCGCGGGCTCGGTTCGTTTTGCCGATACCGAAGATCGACGGGCGAAGCTCGATCGCGTCGTCGCGCGTTTTGCGCGTGACGACGCCGAGAGCCGTTACCGGGAACTCGACCAGGAGATGGTACGGCTGATCGAATCCGATC
>JAQBPL010000399.1 GCA_028287545.1 Vulcanimicrobiota bacterium
ATGCGGGTTCCGCCAACGGCTTCTACTTCGCAAATGCGCCGGATCAAAGCAATCCCTGGAACGCAGGCGATCTCGGTATCATGTGGTCCAAGCTTCACATTACCGACTTTGAGGTTCTCTCGCTCCCACCGATCCGCACGAAGTACTACCGTCCATAACGGCGTGGCGGTAACGGCGTGGGGATAACGACGCGGGGCCTCGTGTCTTAGCGTCGTTCGTAGAGCGCGTCGATGCTGGCCGCCCAATGCTCGAGCGTTCCCGCGCCGTCCGTCCGTGCCGCGTGCGTCGACTCGCGAGCGGTCGACAGCATCCCGCGTAAAGCGCTCGCCAGCGCGGGCGCGTCGCCGACGGCCGCGAACCGCACGCCGGGGCGCTCGCCTGCCGTCTCACGGAGGGCGGGGAGATCGCTGGCAACGACCGGCAGTCCGGCGAACATAGCCTCCAGGAGGACGAACGGGAAGCCTTCGCCGCGACTCGGCATTGCGAGCGCGTCACACGCCCACAGCAGCGGCACGACGTCATCGACGCGCTCGATCGCGATGACGCGCGCGTGGCGCGCCAACTCGGCGCACGTCCCGGCCGGCGTCGCGACCGCGACCACGACGGCCCCGGAAACGTCGGCGAGCGCGGCGGCGAGGACGTCGGCGCCTTTGATATACGAATCGCGGCCGAAGAAGAGGATCGCCCGGTCGTCACCGATGCCGAGCGCGCTTCGCGCCGCGACTCGTTCCCGCGCGCTCGGCGGCCGAAAGCGTGCGGGGTCGACGGCATTGGGGATCGTGACGAAGCGATCGCGAGGCGCGCCGACTGCTACGAGTTCCTCGCGCACCGCATTCGAAACGGCGACGAAGCGTTCGACGCCCGCGCCGAAAAGGCGGTACTTCAGCAAAGTCTTGAGCGTGCGGTGGACGCGGCCGTTGCGCAGCGAAGTTGAGTGCGCGTGCCAAATCAGCCGCGCGCCGGAGCCCCACAGCGCGACCGTCAGCGGAACCTCCCAGCCGAAGAAGTGCACGTGCGCCACGTCCGGCCGCCAAGCGTGCGCGAGCTGAGCCGCTTGACGGACACCGGCGACGACGTGCAGCTCCGTCCCGGCTTCTCGCACCTGTGCGTACCAGCTGGCGCGATCGACCTGCGGGACGACCAGCGCGAAGGTGTCGCCGCGCGCAGTGATACGGCGCGACAGGGCGGCGATCAAGGGGACGAAGCCGCCCGGCGTCACACCGCCGAAGCTGGCACTGTGCAGCACGCGCACTTCGTTGTTCGATGCCCCTCGTTGACACCGGCGAAACGGCGCATGGCCGCCGTTCTGCCGTGCGGCGTCGGCGGGACGTCTATGGACCTATCGGTGCGGTTCGACGGTCTCTTTGCCGGCCCAAGATAGCGGTGCAACCTCCGAAGTTAGGACGTCGATGCCCACGGCCGTCAGTCGCACGGCTCGAACATCGTGTCCAATCCTCAACCGCTACAATGGGAGCGCCGCTTGTACGTAGTCACCTCGCCCTCTTTACTCGAATCGAGGCGCCCGCGTTTGAGGGTTCAGCGCTCGTGAGAGTCGCGATCCTCTCGCTCTTCTATCCGCCCGAGCCGGCCGCCGGAGCAAATCGCGTCGCAGCGATGGTGCGGGCCTTTGCGGATGCCGGGCACTCAGTCAAGGTTTATACCGGAATGCCCTCGTTCCCCGACGGCGTCATCCAGCCGGCGTATTCCGGGAAACGGCATGCCATCGAGCGTGACGGCGCGATCGAGATCGAACGCGTGTGGACGTTTGCCTCGAGCCCGTCATTCCCGGCGAACCGGCTCCTCAACTGGAGCTCGGTCTCTCTCGGGATCGCGATCCGAATCGTCGCCGTTCGGGAGAAGTACGATGCGATTGTCGTCTCGTCGCCCCCGATCACGCTCGCCTTTCCGGCGCTGCTCGGCGCGTTCGCTCACCTGGCCCCGCTCGTCGTCGACATCCGTGATGTGTGGCCGGAAATGGCTATCAAGGTCGGTTCCTGGAATCCTAACTCCCCGGTCGCGAAGATTATCGGGGCCATCGCCGATACGCTCTACGAACGCGCGGCGTTTATCGCCTGCGTCACCGAATCCGCCTGCGCCGAAATCGTGGCGCGCCGTGTCGATCCGGCGAAGATCGTCCTGGCACCGAACGGTTTCGATCCGTTGGAACCGGCCGCTAGCTCACCGCTCGCGACACCGCCTGGTGTCCGCGACGTCGTCTACGCCGGGAACATGGGCTTCGCATCCGGCCTCAACGTCGTCCTCGACGCGGCAGGGTTGTTGCGCGACGATCCGACGATCCGCTTCGTGTTGATAGGCGGAGGCGCCGACGCGATGAAGTTGCGCGCTCGCGTCGCGAATGAGGGTCTCGCCAACGTCGTCTTCACCGGACCGCTTCCACGCGCGGAGGCGCTACGCGCGGTCGCGGACGCTGCCGCGACCGTCGTCTCGCTCGTCCCGGAATTGGTCGATACCATCCCGGCGAAGATGTTCGACGCGATGGTGGCCGGCTCACCGATGGTGGTCAGCGCGGGGGGCGAGGCCCAACGGCTCATCGAGCGTGCCGATGCGGGGATCGCCGTGCCGCCGGGGGATCCGCAGGCGCTGGCCGCGGGTATCCGGCGCATCCTCGGCGACGACTCGATGCGCGCACGCTTTCGCGCCAACGGACCTTCGTTCGTGCGCGCAAACTACGATCGCGCTGCGACTATGCGCGACTTCGCCGCGCGCGTGGCATCGTGCTGCCGCGCGCGTTCGGAGACGGGCAAGCCGGCGGTTGAGCGCCCGCAATCCGAACGCGCGTCCGATAATGCCCCGCTGGGACGTTTGGCTTAACCGCAGCAACTGGAGCCTCTCGACCGATTGCTACCTCAGCGCATATCGTCACGATGGTCGTCTCGGGACCGGGCGATTCAAGTCTGCCTGAGGGGGGCAATGGCAAAATCCGCGCTACCGATGGCCGATTGTTCGCCGCTTTGCGTTGCACGAACCGGGGAACTCACCTGATGTCTATCGTACGGAACACCAGGATCGACGGACGCGACAGCCGCTTCTCGGAGTGGCCCCGCATCGAAGTTCCGCTGTCGAACGCCCAAGAGGTCATGTGGTTCCTCGACCGGGTTCTACCCGATCCTGCGATCTATTACGTTCCAATCGCGTGGCGGGTGAAGGGCTCCCTCGACCTAGAGTGCCTCCAACGGGCCGTCAACAGATTGGCAGAGCGGCACGAACCGCTGCGAACGACCTTTCCGACCGTCGAGAACCGGCCGACGGCAGTGGTCGCGCCGAATGCCGACGTTCCGATCCGCGTGCGCGCCGCAGCCAACGACGACGCCGAGCTCACGGCAATTCTGCGCGAGGAAGCGCGCGAAGCATTCGACCTCAGGCTAGGACCGCTGTTCCGAGTGCTCTTGGTGCGCGGTTTCGAAGACGACGTGCTAGTCTTCACTTTCCACCACATCGTGTGTGACTGCTGGTCGCTGGCGATCGTCCAGACCGACTTCTTGGAACTGTACGACGCGGAGCGCGAACGGCGCGAAGCCGCCCTACCGCCGATCGCGTACACCTATGCGGACTTCGCGAGCGACGATCGCGAGGCTGCGGCGAACGATACGTACGAAGAAAACCTCGCTTGGTGGGCCGAACACCTTCGCGACCTGCCGCGCTTCGAGCTCGATGGCGATCGCCGCCCTCCCGCCAAGCGCACCGTCCGCGGCGCTCGGATTTCCCGTAAGCTCGGTTCTGACGTGATCGACCGAGTGCGATCCTTTGCCCGTGCACATCGAACCACGACGTTTGCGACGCTGCTCGCAGCGTATGCTGCGCTCCTGGCGAGGTACTCGGCAAAGGACGAAGTCGTGGTAGGCGTGCCGATGGGTGGTCGCCGGCGGCCGGAGCTCAATCCCCTAGTCGGCGACTTCACCGAGATGGCGACCCTGCGGATCGATGCCGACCTGTCCCGCTCGTTCGGCGCGTTTGTGAGTGCGACTCAAGACGAGCTTCTCGACGCTCTCACATATGCTGCAGCGCCGTTTCAGCTTGTCGTCGAACGCGTCGCACCAGGTCGTTCGCACACGCATCAACCGCTCTTCACGGTCGCCATGGTCGAGTTGCAGCCGCTACGAGACGCAATCGCGGGCGGGGTCGTGTTTTGTCCGTTGCCGCTCGACACGGCGACGGCGAAGTTCGATCTTCTCCTTGAAGTTACCGAAGATCGGCACGATCTGACCGTCACCTTAGAGTACTCGCTGGACCGCTTCGGAGACGCGGCGGTCGCGAAGCTCATGGACGGCTACGAGCAGCTCGTCTCGAACGTATTGATGGACCCCGCCGCGCGGCTCGACGACTCACGGCTCATCGAAGCCGACGGCATCTCCGAGCCCGAAGGCCTCCGCGCGGACCCCGCTAGCTCCGCATCGGGACGTGCGATCGAAGGCGATTCGGAACCGTCGCCTGTTGAGTCGCGGCTTCGGCTGCTGTTTCAAGAAGTGTTGGGTGTTCCTCAAGTTGACCTAGACGAGAACTTCTTCACGCTGGGCGGTCATTCGCTGCTCGCCGCTCAACTGATAGCACGCGTGGAAGACACGTTTCCCGCCGCGGCTGCACGATTCCGCAGAGGAGGCGGCCGCAGCTCCTTGCTTCGTGCCTTCTATAAAGAGCCGACGGCGCGCACGCTTGCAAAGACGCTTGAAGGCGCGCCGGAACCGGCCGAATCGATCGTGTGCATGCGCGAAGGCCGTCCGGGCAAAGCCTCCGTGTTCTGGTTTCACGGCCAGTACAACTGGAACGGCTTGTACGCATGGAACATCCTGCGTGCATTGCCCGACGACGTCCCGTTCTATCTCGTGCATCCGCACGGCCACGATGATGAGCCTTTTCAGACCGACGTTGACACGCTGGTAGACGAACGGTTCGAGGAGGTCCGACGAGCTCGTGCTCACGGACCGTACATCATCGGCGGCTGGTGCAACGGCGCGATCATGGCGTTCGAAGTCGCACGCCGCCTGCGCGCATTGGGCGAGACCGTGGAAAATCTCGTGTTGTGCGAGACGCCGCCATTGGTTGCGTTCGGCCCGTCGCTGGCGCATTTTGCGCACGCGGTCGGCGCTCGGCTTGGCCTCGAGGAGCGCAAACGCGTTTCGTTGCTATGCTTCCTGCGCGCGCTCTCCTCGCGCATCGAAGGATTCGCGCGGGGAACGTTTTCACACCGCGTCGCCATATTGAAAATGACGACGCAGAAACTTCTCCGCAAGTCCCCTGCCGACCCGCATGGCATCTTTGCGCAGGATACCGCGGAAGCGGCCCAGCGGCATCACTCGTACGTTCGCGCAATCACGAAGTACCATCCGGGCCCTTGTGACTGCCGAGCGGACATCATCTACGGGTACGACACGTTCATCGTTTCGGGGCGCCCGGACGGCGGATGGGCGTCTCACGTCGCGGCGGCAAGCGTGCATAGACTTCCACCGCCGATCGAAGGCGTAGATCCAGCCGGTACGATCGGTGCGATCATGAGCCGCACGATGGCTGGGATCGATCGGCGAGAATGATGAACGCGATGCTGGCCGTGGAACACGTCGACAAGTCGTTCCCCGCCGTCCACGGTCTGCGAGCGCTGCTTCATTCTCTTACCGGGCGTCCGATCGAGCGCAGACAGGTTCTGTACGACGTTTCCCTGCGCGTACAGAGCGGCGAGCTGTTCGGAGTCCTGGGACCGAACGGAGCCGGGAAGTCGACGCTTCTCAAGCTTCTGGCTACCCTCATTGTCCCCGACCGCGGTCGAATGATCATCGACGGCATCGACGTCGAGGCTGATCCACTCGAAGCGAAGCGGCGGATAGCGCTGTGCACGAGCGACGAGCGTTCGTTCTACTTTCGCCTCACGGCCCGCAACAATCTTGAATTCTTCGGTGCTCTCATGGGCCTCTCCGGTGCCCATCTGCGCCGCCGCATCGAGGAGTGCGCCGCCATGGTGGACTTGACCGAACACCTCGATAGGCGCTTCGGTCACTTCTCCTCAGGGATGCGGGCGCGACTCACCGTTGCACGAGCGCTTCTGGCCGATCCGGCGATCCTGTTCTTCGATGAGCCGACGCGCGCCGTCGACCCAATCCACGCGCAGGAAATCCGTTCCCTCATCCGCGTCAACCTGGTCGACGGCGCGGGAAAGACCGTCATCCTGGCGACGAACCTGCTCGTCGAAGCGTGGGAACTCTGCGATCGCGTTGCTGTGGTGAATCACGGGCGCATCGTCGCGCTCGGTCCTCCCCGCGAGCTCGGGCTCGAGTTCGACGCGCTGGCCCGCTACCAGGTTACGCTCGACGATGTTGACGAGGGACTCCTCGCGCGGACGCGGACCATCCCTGGGGTGCGTATGCTGCAGGTCGTGCGCACCGAGCAGGGGATCGATCTGCACATCGATCTCGAGCCCGCCAACGGGGCACTCGGGGCGCTGATGCGCGCGATTTCTCGGGACGGGAACACATTGCGCGAGTTTCGCAGAGTCGAACGCGAGCCGCTCGATGTCTTCAAGAAAGTCACGTCCGATGGTCCCCTCGATTAGCCCGCTGCCGGCGTTTACGCTGGCAAAGATTGGTGCGATCTTCCGTCGCGACGCGCGAGTCACGGTCTCGTACGCGGGAAACTTCGCCCTAACGTGGCTTGCGATCGTCGTCGAAGTGGTGATTGCATGGTACATTTCGCGGTTGATCCCGCCGTCGCCGAATTTCGGCGCGGGCGGCGCCGTGGTTTCGTACTTTCAGTTTCTCGTCGTCAATTTCGCCTTCGTGCACTTTCAAGGCGCCGCGCTCAACAGCTTCGCCGAGACGATTCGGGAGGGCCAGTTAACCGGGACGCTTGAGGTGGTGCTCGCGACGCCCACGACGCTGCCGGTGCTCGTTCTCTCGTCGGCCGCCTGGTCGTTCACCCTCACCGGGCTGCAGACGTTAACGTATCTCCTCATCGCGATGCTGTTCGGGCTCGACCTCTCGCGCATCAACGTCCTCACCGCGATCGTGTTCCTGATCCTGACGATAGCTGCGGTCTCGCCGCTCGGAGTCTTCGCTGCCGCGCTCGCGATGGTGATCAAGAAACCGGGGCCGATCGAGTATGTCTCCACCGCCTCCGCACAATTGTTCGGCGGCGTCTTTCTACCGCTGAGTTCGCTCCCTATTGCGATGCAAGCTGTCGGGTGGTGTCTCCCGATTACGCATGCGTTGATCGGCTTCCGCGCCGCAACGGCGGGTGTTCCGCTCGCGGACGTCGCCTCGGACGCAATCTGGCTCGTCGTCGCCTCCGTCGTGCTCATGCCGTTTTCGCTATGGCTCTTCGCGCGCGCGGTGCGCAAAGCGCGCATCGACGGTACGCTGGCAATGTACTAGATCGCCGGCACCGATGTTTTCGAAGCCTCACGAACTAGGACCTCAGCCATGCGCGATCGGGACTGCGGCCACGTCACCGCCGGTACACGGACCGAGCATCCTTTGGGCAGGCGAGATGCAACACGATCGAAGGTCATGCACGATGGAAATTGATGTCCTCGTTGGGTCCATCGGGGGCCCCTTGGGGGACGACGTGCAGGTCCTTTCGCGCGCCGAGCGCGCCACGGTAACGCGACTTCGCTGCGAGCGCGATCGCCGCGCACACATCGCGGGGCGCTCGATCGTGCGTCGTCGCCTGGCGCTGGAAACTGCATCTCTGCCCGCCGACGTCCCCTTGGAGATCGACTCGCGCGGACGGCCGACTTCTGCGGCGGGACCTCGCTTCTCCATCGCACATGCCGGCGAGCTCGTGGCCGTCGCCTTCGCGCCGTGTGCGGTCGGCGTCGACGTAGAGCCGCTGGTCGCGATTGAGGACGTCGATCTGCTGATCGGCCTCTACGCGTCTGGGTCAGAACGCACCGTTCTGCGGTCGCTTCCTCGCCCGAGGCGTGATTGGGCGTTTCTCAACGCGTGGGTACGCAAGGAAGCGATTTTGAAGGCCGCCGGCACAGGGATCACCGGTGACCTCACGCAGGTCGATACCCAGTTCGACGTCGTCGAGATCCAAGCACGGCGATGGAGAGTCGTAACGTTACCGCACCTATGCGCGGGGTACGTCGCGGCGGTCGCCGTGGCAAACGCGGTGGAATCGTCATTGAACGTCGCGGTTCTTCCCGCGCCCTTCGCGAAGCTGCCTGAGGCTGCATCATGAGATCGTCTCACGTCGACGTGATCGAAAGCGGATCACCGGCGACTCCCGACCTTAGCGCACCGGCGCTATTCGCTCTCGCGGCCGCGCGATGCCCAACTGCAGAGGCCGTCGTCTTCGGAACCGCGGCGATGAGCTACGCGGAACTGAGCGCGAGATCGACCGTGCTGAGCGAGCATTTGCGCTCGCTCGGCGTGAAGCGCGATGTGGTCGTCGGTCTCTGCATGGAGCGGTCGATCGCCTTCGTCGTAGGGGCGCTCGGTATCATGAAGGCTGGGGGGGCATATCTACCGCTCGATCCTTCGCATCCGAGCGATCGACTTTCGTTTCAACTCGCCGATGCTGACGCCCCGATCGTTCTGATCGCGAACGGCTGCGAGACAAGCGTGCGGGATTTGTCTTTAGACGTCGTGGCGTTGGAGGCGGACGGAACGCTCGTCGGAGAGCCGACCCTCGAGGCATTTTCGCCGGACATTCGATCGGAGGACTTGGCCTACGTGATCTATACCTCCGGTTCGACGGGTCGACCAAAGGGTGTAGAGATCACGCACGGCGGTCTCTCCAACTTGATTCATTGGCATCGCGCCGCTTTTCGAGTGACGGGGGTGGATCGCGCAAGCCACCTTTCCGCGGTCTCGTTCGACGCGGCGGTCTGGGAGTTGTGGCCCTACCTTGCCGCGGGAGCGAGCGTTCACGTCGTCGATAACTTGGTCGCGAAGGACCCCGTGGCGTTGAGAGATTGGCTGCTTGCGCAGCGCATCACCATCGGTTTCACGCCGACGCCGTTGACCGAGCGATTGATGGACTTGAACTGGCCGTCGAAGACTTCGTTGAAAGTCATGTTGACGGGAGCCGATCGTCTTCACCAATACCCCAAATCCTCGCTTCCTTTCGAAGTCGTAAACAATTACGGACCCACCGAGTGCACCGTTGTCGCGACGTCCGGCACCGTGCCGGTGCGCGTGGGCGACCATCGCTTGCCGACGATCGGAGAAGCGATCGCGAACGCAACAGTCTACATCCTCGACGAGGAGCAGCTCCCGGTTTCGCCCGGCGAGGACGGTGAAATCTGGGTCGGCGGCCGCGGGCTTGCCAGAGGGTATCGAAACCTACCGGACCTCACTGCGGAGAAGTTTGTACGGGATCCGTTCGACCCGCGTGCCGGCGCTCGCATCTACCGCACGGGAGACCGCGGGCGGTTTTTGCCGGACGGTCAGATCGCGTTCCTGGGCCGGATCGACGAGCAGATCAAGATCCGGGGATTCCGCGTCGAGCCGGGCGAGATCGAGGCGTCGCTGAACGAGCATCCGTCGGTACGCGAAAGCGCCGTCGTCGCGCGCGAGATTGGCCCTGAAGATGCAAGGCTCGCCGCGTATCTGGTCTTGGCGTCACAGCCGGCGCCAACGGCCGGCGAGATTCGTACCTTCCTGGCGACGCGGTTGCCGGAATACATGATTCCATCGACGTTTGCCGAGCTGCCGTCGCTGCCGCTCAATTCCAGCGGAAAGATCGACCGCGCCGCGCTGCGGTCGCGCGGATCGGATGAGACGTTGCACGACGAGTCCTACGCCGCCCCGAGGACGGCAACCGAGGCGCAATTGGTCGGAATCGTTGCGGAGCTGTTGAAACTCGACCAAGTCGGCGTCGATGACGACTTCTTCATGCTCGGCGGACATTCGTTGTTAGGCACTCAGCTTATCGCGAGGCTGTATGACACCTTCGGGGTCAAAGTGGGTCTGCGCGTGCTGTTCCAGTCCCCCACCGTCACGGCTCTTGCATCAGAAGTGCAGCGTCTTCGGACAAGCGCGTGAGAGCGGCTATAAGTCTCACCGACCTGCTCGACCCGGAGGTGTTGGCGAACCCATATCCTCTTTACCACCAGTTGCGCAACGAGGACCCCGTGCACTGGGACCCGTTTTTGCACGCCTGGGTCGTTACGCGCTATGCGGATGTCGTGACGGTGCTGCACGATTTCTGCGCGGAGCGGACGCCGACGCCCGAGCGCCTTGCGTCGATGGGTTTGGACGACCTCTCGCCGATCGCGCAGGTGATGGTGAAGCAGATGCTGTTCATGGATCCCCCGGCTCATACCCGCGTCCGGAAGCTTGCGTCTTATGCGTTCACGCCGCACCGCATCGCCGTCTTGCGAGAGCACATAACGGAAGTCGTCAAGGATCTCTTGGACGCCGTCGAGTCCAAAGGAGGGATGGACGTCATCGCCGATCTTGCGGAGCCGCTGCCGTATACGATCACCGCCGAGATGCTCGGGGTACCGGTTAGCGACGCGCCGCAGTTGAAAGCGTGGTCACAAGATTTTGCGGAGATGCTCGGGAACTTCCAGCACAATCCGGAGCGAGCTCCGCGAGTTCGACGTTCCGTCGAGGAGATGACCTGCTATTTCCGCGATGCGTTCGAAAAGGCGAAAAAACATCCTCGTCCCGGATTGATCCAATCTTTCCTCGAATCGAATGTGGACGGAGATCGATTCACGGAAGAGGAAATGGTCGCAAATACGATCGTTACGATGGTCGGCGGTCAGGAAACGACCACGAACTTGATCGGTAACGGAATGCTCACGCTGCTGCGGTATCCGGCAGAGCTGCAGCGGCTGCAAGCTGACCTCTCGCTGGTTCCTTCGGCCGTCGAGGAGATGTTACGTTACGAGCCCCCGAGCCAGCAAACGGCTCGACTGGCCCCGCGTGATGTCGAACTCGGGGGAAAGATGATTCGCGAGAAGCAGGCCGCGATCGCCGTCATGGCGGCCGGCAACCGCGACCCCGCCCGCTTCCCGGATCCCGATCGCTTCGACATCACGCGTCAAGACAATCGGCACCTATCTTTTGGTTGGGCGGCTCATTTCTGTTTTGGTGCGGCCCTCGCTCGAATGGAAGGGCAAATCGCGTTCGAGTCGCTGCTGGGTCGTTTCCGGGGATTCCGAATGGAGTCGGATGCGTTGGTCTGGAGAACGAATCTCGGGCTTCGAGGACTAACGGCGTTCCCGATCGGGTGGAAGGCGGATGCGCTTGGGACCTCAGCCTGAGCGGTCGGGACCGCAGCCACCTCACGCGACCGGATACGCCATGCATCCTTGAAGATGAGTTGGCTCGCCGTTGCTCTGAGCCGCGACCATCATGGTGGGCGCGATCCGTCCCTTCGGCGACCCGCTGAGGATTTGCGATGACTCTTCACCCCTCGCTTCTCTCCCGTGCTCTGGTCGGTGGCGTTGCCACGCTCGTCCTTGCCGCAGTCCCCCTTCTCTCACGCTCCGCGGACGCCGTGATCCACCCCGGCGACCAGCTTGCCATCGCGGTCTACGGCGATCCGTCGCTCAGCCAAACGACCGTAGTGCAGCCCGACGGCACGATCCAATACCCGCTCGTCGGAAGGATCTCGCTCGCCGGCAAGACAGCGAGCGAGGCGCACGATCTGCTCACCGGGGCGATCGGACGCTACGTCAAGCGTCCGTTGCTCACGGTAAACGTCGCGCAGGCCGGTCAGACGAACGTGCTCGTCCTGGGCAACGTGAAGAACCCGGGGAAATATCAGGTCCGCAGTGGAGCCCGTCTCACCGACGCGATCGCGTCGGCGTCGGGCGTCGCAATCATAAACGGCGACTATCCGGCCGCACGCGTCTCGCAGTCCGACGGGACGATCTTGACGGCGAGTCTGCAGGATCTGCTTCATGGGGGCGACGCGACGCAGAATCTTCTGCTCGGAGAAAACGCGATCGTCTACGTCGTCGGAGCAGAGACAATCAACGTGCACGTCCTCGGAGCCGTCACGCATCCTGGTCTGGTTTCGATCAATCGCGGCGACCGGCTCACGATGGCGCTTGCGCGGGCGGGCGCTGAGTCGCAGGCGCGCCCCGACCTCAACCACGTCTACATCACACGGCAGAATCCAGCGACCGGCAAGGCCGACTCGTCGGTGGTGAATCTGTACGAGGCGGTGCAGCACGGCGATTTGCGGTCGGACCCGGTCCTCCAGAAAGACGACACGGTGTACGTCTCGGAGACGCGGCAGCCCAATCCGTACTCACTGGGCGTGTTCAGCTTCCTCGGAAACTTGATCCGACTCTACTAGGACGGATTCCCGATGCACGAAATAGAAAAAAATCCCTCCGACGCGGTGACCCGGCCACCCGCCGAGCCGCCGTTTGCCCGGCGCTGGGCCGACGGGAACTCCACCGCGACGTGGCGCTCGTTCGCGCGAAGGGTCGCCCGCCGCCGCGCTCTGTTTGCGGCGGTGTTCCTCGGGTTCGTCGTGACGGTTCTCCTCATCACGCTCCTGGGCCCGAAGCGCTACACGGCGAGCATGCGGATGATCACCGGGAATCCCGGCACGAATCCCGACACCTCCGGCCAATCGCGCACGGGTCTGCCCGTTCTCAATGCGCTGCAGCTGCCGACCAACGCGCAGACCGCGGAAACATACGCAGAACTCTTCCGCGAGACGCCGGTCGCGCAGCGCGTGATCGACAAGCTCCGCTTGAAGACAGACGTGCCCACGCTCCTCGGAGCGACTCAGGTCAAGCCGGTCACCAACACCACCATCCTCGATGCCTCCGTCACGTGGCGCGACCCGCAGACCGCCGCAAAGATCGCGAACACGTTCGCGGCCGTGTTCATGCAGCGCGAGGGGGAACTCGTTTCGCGCCAGGCCACCGGTCAGCTCGAGTTCCTCTCCAAGCAGCTGCCGGCGGCTGAGCGACGCCTGCGCGGAGCCGAGGCGCAGCTCTCCGCGTTTGAAGTCTCCCACCGCATCGCCGATCTCGACGCTCAGACGAAATCGGCCGTCGAAGCCGCCGCGAACATCGATGCGAAGATCAATGCCATTCAGATCGAAAAGCGGCAGGCGGCCGCACAAGCTGCTTCGCTCGCCTCGCAGTTGCGCCGAATGTCGCCCTCGACCGCCGGCGGCGGGAGCATTACGCAGAATCCGGGCCTCGCGCAGCTGCGCAGCCAGCTCGCGCAGGCCGAGTTTCAGCTTCGCACCGCGCAAGAGCAATTCACCGACATTCACCCTACGGTGATCGGGCTCCAACGTCAAGTCACGCAATTGCAGCGACAGATCGACTCGACGCCGGCGACGATCGTCGCGCAGACCATTACGGTCGCAAACGCAGCGTATCAGGGGCTCTCGCAGCAGCTCGCGACCGCTCGCGCGACGGCGGCGAGCGATGACGCGCAGCTTGCGGTCCTCGCGCAACAGCGCGCCGCGATCGGCCCGCATCTCACCGGTCTGACGACGACCGCCGCACCATTGGCCGAGCTCAAGCGTCGGCAGAAGCTGGCCGAGGGCGTCTATTCGGCGCTGCAGCAGAAGTACACTGACGCGATGATCTCGCGGACGACTGCGCTCTCCGACGTGACGATCACACAGCCGGCGAACGCGGCCTTCGCGACGAAGACGCCGAACGCCGTGCTGAACATGATCGTCGCCGTGATCGTCGGCGTCGTGCTGGCGCTCGCCACCGTCGTCCTCGTCGATTGGTTCGAGGGAATCAGGCGCGGCGATGGCGGGGCGGCGAGCTTGCGACTTAACGGCCGGGCTGACCCCCTCACCCTTCGGACGGAGCAAGGCCGCTCGGACGGAATCCCCTTGAACCACTGAACACGATCCCTACGGCATCCCGCCGACGTGGCACCGGGCGCAACCCGTCCAGGGTTATGAGGGACGCCATGTCCGTTCAACTCACGCAGACCCCTCGCTCGCTCGCCCGCGTCATCCCCGCCGCCGAAACCCTCGAGGGCGGCGGATTTCTGGTCCATCGACCGGTCCCCGCGCGCGGGCTCGATCAGGTCGACCCCTTCCTGCTGATCGATGAGCTGGGCCCGATGGAACACGCGCCCGGCACGGCCGCCGGCGCTCCGGATCA
>JAQBPL010000401.1 GCA_028287545.1 Vulcanimicrobiota bacterium
TGTCGACCGTCTCGACGCGCGCGTTCATCTTGTCGTTGACGAGATGCTTGATGAGGCCGTGCGGCGACATCTCCCACGGCATCTCTTCCGGCGTGATGATCTTCTTGCGCGCGGCATCGCGCACGGGACGATCCGCCGCGTCCTGGAGCGCCTGCCCGTAATACGCCGCCTGCTGCTTGCCGGCCAGCCACATGTTCGATTCTTCGAAAGCCATCGTCCGTTCGTTCCTAGTGCCCGTGCGCGTGGTCGTGCCCGTGCGCGTGGTCGTGTTCGTGCGCGTGGTCGTGGTCGTGGTCGTGAAGCCACGGATGGTTCACGTCGGCATCTTCGCGCGGGACGAAGTCGCCCTGGGTCGGCGAAGGCTCGCTCGGCCGCTGCGTGACGCGCTGCTGGAAGAGCATGTTCATGAACATGTACATCGGCTTCGTCTTGATGACGAGCGCGCGGGCCGGCGCGTTTTCGTCGGCGTTGCTATGCTGGTGGACGCAGTTGTTGTGGACGACCGCGATGTCGCCGGCCTTCCAGTCGTACTTGATCCCGTCGTGGATCTCGTATCCTTTGCCGTCGAGGATGTAGAAGATGGCCTCGTTGACGTGGCCGTGCATCTGCGACTTCCCGCCCGGCGCGTATTCCTCGAGGTGGATGTGGAGCGTCTGACCCAGCCCGTCTTCCGGCTCCATGAAATGCTTCGAGAAGGCCTGCGGTCCCGATTGGAACGTGACTGTGGCGCCCTTCTGCACGCGCGGGAGTTCCCGCAGGCGCTTGAGCTCGTGCTTGAGACTGTACTCGCCGCTGATTTCCCGCACGAACACGCGCTTGTGCGTCGGATCGTAATGGGACTTGTTCCCCATCGGTCGGCCTCTCCCCAGACCCCCGCGCACACCTGGGCGGAAATCGATATAACGGATATAGTGAATTAAGAGGGACTACGCGCGGCCGCCGACAAGAACCTTCCGTGATCTCCGTCAGCGGTTTGGTGAAACGATTCGAGGGGCGCGACTTCCGCAAGACGGCGGTACAGGGACTCGATTTCGACGTTCCGGAGGGGAAGCTTTTCACGCTGCTTGGCCCGAGCGGATGCGGGAAAACGACGACCCTGCGCATGATCGCGGGCCTCGAACGCCCGAGCGAGGGAGCGATTCGCATCGACGGCCGTCCGGTCTACGATGGGGCGGCGGGCGTTTTTCTCCCCGCAAACAAGCGGCCGATTGGGATGGTCTTCCAGTCGTACGCGATCTGGCCGCACATGAGCGTGCTGCAGAACGTCGCGTTCCCGCTGACGGTCGGCGAGGACCGGCCCTCGCGTGAACAAGCGCGCTTTCGCGCGCTGCGAACCCTCGATCTCGTCGGGCTCGCCGATCTCGCGGACCGCCCGGCGACGACCCTCTCCGGCGGGCAGCAGCAGCGCGTCGCGCTCGCTCGCGCGCTCGTCCGCGAACCGAAAGTGCTGCTCTTGGACGAACCGCTGAGCAATCTCGACGCCCAGCTGCGGGAACGGATGCGCGGCGAGATCCGCGCGGTCCAGCAGGCGCTCGGGATCACCGCCGTCTACGTCACCCACGACCAGAACGAGGCGCTGGCCATCAGCGACCTCATCCTGCTCATGGACGGCGGCGTGCTGGTCGAGACGGGCGTTCCGCAGCAGATCTATCGCCGCCCGCGCGCCGAGTTCACCGCGAACTTCATCGGCGTCGCGAACGCGTTCGACGGAACCGTGCGCGGGTCGGACGCGAGCGGCCTGGTCATGCAGACCCCGCAGGGGCTCATCCGCGCGGAGGCGCAGCCGGAACTGCGCATCGGCGACGCGGTGCGCGTCTTCGTCCGACCGGAGAACATCGAGCTCTCGCGAAGTCGACACGGCGAAGAAGATTGGGCCGGCACCGTCCGCTACAGCATCTATCAAGGCGACTGCTGGGACTACACGGTCGACGTCAACGGTGCGGACGTGCGCGTGCGCGTCCACAAAGAGAAGGCGGGCCTCGGTCACGGTGATGCCGTGCACCTGCGCCCCGACGGCTCCGAGGCCGTCGTCATGCCGATGCGCGACGGCGTCGTGCACACCTTGTCGCCGGCGGAAGCGCCCGCGGCAGCCCCGGCACGCGGCGGCGTCGTCGCGTGATCGCGCGCGTCTTCATGGAAAGGGTACGAATGAATCTCCATCGGTTCGGCTTTCTGCTCGGTGCGGGGGCGCTGTGCGGCGCGCTCGCGCTCTCACACGCAACGGTCTCCGCCGCCGCTGCGGACGACGCGGCGAAAACGGAAGGCGTCGTCGTGTGGTACGCGACGATGAACACCAAGGACATGCAGCGCACCGCGGTGGCGTTCATCCAGCGCCACCCCGGGTTCAAGGTTGAGACCCTGCGCCTGGGCAGCTCGCAGCTTCCGGCGCGGATCTTCACCGAGCAGCGGGCCGGCAAGTACAACGCGGACGTGATCTCCGGCGACGGGTTTCAGGTGCTCCAGCTCGTCGAGGCGGGTGCGTTCGACAAGTACAAGGTGCGCGACGCCGACAAGTTCATCCGGGGAACGATCGATCCGAACGGATTCTGGGCGAACCTCTACCAGAACACGACGGTGATCGCGTGGAATCCGCAGCGGCTCAAGGCCGATAACCTGACGCCGCCGACGTCCTTCGCCGACTTCGCGAAGCCCGAGTGGAAGGGCAAGTTCGGTTTCGACACCGGCGCGCTCAACTGGTACATGGGCGTGGTGCAGAGCGATAAAAACGGCGGCGCAGATCTCGCCAAGCGCATCGCCGACAACGCCCCCGTGAAGACGTCGGGTCACACGCAGACGGTCGCCTCGCTCGAAGCGGGCGAGTTCGACGCGACGCCGACCGCGTACGGCTACATGGCCGATCAGGAGAAACGCGCCGGGAAGGCGATCGACTTCGGCAACCCGAGCCCGCTCTTCGTCACGCTCAACCCGATCGGTCTCGCGAAGAACGCTCCGCACCCCAAGGCCGCGCGCGTCTTCATCGATTGGCTGCTCTCGAAGGAGGGACAGCAGTTCATCGCGCAGCGCGGCGGCGGCGAGATCTCCTCGCGCACCGACGTGAAGAACAACGCCAACATCTGGGACGCGAAGCATCCGTTCCTGATCATCACGACGCCCAAGTCGGCGCAGTACAGCGACCTCGTGCGCGAGTTCCGCACGATCATGGGACTGCCGGGGTGATGCTGAGGGCGGTCACCCGAACGCAAGGCAACAACGTCGCGCTCAAGGACGGCTCGGTGCGGCCGCGGACCTTCACGTTTGCGTTCGAGGAGGTCGACCCGCTGATCGCCGCGTTTCGGCGCATGGTGCGCGGGCTCGAGTTCGACGTCTGCGAGATGCCGATCACGACGTACATCACCGCGCGCCGCTACGGCAAGCGCTTCACCGCGCTGCCGATTTTTCTCGTGCGAGGCTTCCATCACGGCGCAATCGTCTGCAACGTGAAGGCCGGCATCACCACGCCGAAGGACTTGGAAGGCAAACGAGTCGGCGTCAATCGCGGGTACACGGTCACGACCGGCGTGTGGGCTCGGGCCGTGCTCCAAACAGAGTACGGCGTCGACCTCAGCCGCGTGACGTGGGTTCTCTCCGGCGACGAGCACGTGGCCGAGTATCGTCCGCCGGGCAACGTGGTGCCGATGGAGGACGGGAAGACGCTCGCGCAGATGCTGATCGCGGGTGAGATCGCGGCCGCGATCGGCGTCGAGGTCGATCACCCCGACGTCAAGCCGTTGATCCCGAACGCGCTCGAAGCCGGTCTGCGCGCGCTGCGCGAGCGCGGCACGTATCCCATCAACCACCTCATCGTGGTGAAAGACGATCTCCTCGCCGCGAACGGCGATCTGGCCCCCGACATTTTCGAGGCGTTCGTCGAAGCGAAGCGACGGTATCTGGAGCGCCTCCAGGCAGGCAGCATCGAGAAACCGACGGCGACGGACGAGATGTACCGGCGCGTCATGGAGATCATCCCGGATCCGCTGCCGTACGGCGTCGAGCCCAACCGCGCGGTGATCGAGACGCTGATCGATCACGCCGTCACGCAGCGCATCATCTCGTATCCGATGCCCGTTGAGGAGCTGTTCG
>JAQBPL010000406.1 GCA_028287545.1 Vulcanimicrobiota bacterium
GAGGCGATGGCGATGGGGGCGCTCGGCCATCCGCAGCCGTGCTCGCTGAAGGATCTACGCGCCGCGCTCGGCATCGCGGGCGAGAACGAAGCCCCCCATACGGCACTCGCCGACGCGCGCGAAGTCAAACTCATCTGGGATGCGTTGCGCGAGCGGGTGGCCGCGTGAGCGATAACGCCACCGCATTTCCGCTTTCGTGGCCGCGCGGCAAAAAGCGCACCGACTCGCATCGACGGATCAAGGGACCGTTCACGACCGGGCGCGATGGCTTCGAGCAACGGGGCAAGCAGCGCATCACGATCGCTGGCGCCGTTGATCGGCTCACGCGCGAGCTCAGTCTCTTGCGCGCGCGGAACATCATCATTTCGACCAACCTGGAACTCCGTAAAACGGACGGCTTGCCGAAGTCGGGGCAACAACGCATGCGCGAGGACCCGGGCGCGGCCGTGTATTTCCGACTCGACGGCGATCCGGTCACGTTCGCGGTCGACAAGTTCGATGACGTAGCGCAGAATCTCGCCGCGATCGCCGCACACATCGGGGCGTCGCGCGGCATCGAGCGCTGGGGCGTCGGCACGATGCGACAGATATTCCAGGGCTATCTCGCGCTACAAGCGCCCGAGGCGATCAACGACTGGCGCGTGCTGTTGAACGAACCCTCGACGGTCAAAGAGGCCGAGGCTGCGTACTACGATGCCGCGCGGACCGCTCATCCGGACATGGGCGGTTCCGACGCGCAGATGGCCGCGCTCAACGCCGCGATCGCGAAGGCGCGCGAGGTGCTCCGATGAGCAGCAAGATCGAGTGGACCGACGAGACGTGGAACCCGGTAACGGGCTGCACAAAGGTATCGCCGGGCTGCGACCACTGCTACGCTGCAACGTGGGCCGCGCGAAAGATGGGCCAGTGGGCCGACCGCGATTTCGGTACGGTCGTGTGTCACGAAGATCGGCTTCTCGCACCCTTGAGCCGACGCAAGCCGACGCGCTATTTCGTCAACTCGATGAGCGATCTGTTTCACAAAGACGTTCCGGACGAATTCATCCGGCAAGTGTTCATCACGATGGGGTGCACGCAGCGCCATACGTTCCAGGTTCTGACGAAGCGCCCGGAGCGCATGCGCCGCTGGGTGCGTGACTTCTACGGTCCCGGTGGCAAAAACGAACTTCGCGATCCAGCGGACCCTATATCGAACGCCTGGCTCGGCGTCAGCGTCGAGTCGAACGACTACGCCTGGCGCGCGGACATGCTGCGCGAGACGCCCGCGGCGGTGCGCTTTCTCTCGATCGAGCCGATGCTCGGCCCGGTCGACAAAGTCTCGTTCGAGGGCATCGATTGGGTGATCGTTGGCGGCGAAAGCGGCCACGGCGCGCGTCCGATGCACCCCGCATGGGTCCGCGACGTGCAAGACCGCTGCGCATGGGACAACATCCCGTTTTTCTTCAAGCAGTGGGGCCGTTGGGCACCAGTCGGTGACGATCGCGATGTCCGCGAGGCGAGCAAAACGTTGGTCATCGGGGACAACCCGATGATGGACCAAGACGACATCGTTTTCGGATTCAGCAAAGCGTCGGCAGGGCGCATGATCGACGGCCGCACGTGGGACGAGTTTCCGGCGGTGCGCGCATGAACGCCTTCGACGCAGTGCTCGGCGATGAGCCGTTGGTGACGCGCATTTCACGCGAGCGCGTGCGCGACCTTGCCTTGATATTGCTCCGCGCAGGTGCACCACTCGGCGGTTACGAGCGCAAGGGTGCCGATGACATCCGCAATGGCGACATCGACGCTGTGGAGTGGTACCTCAAGCAAGCCAAGATTCCGTTCGAGAAACACAACGAAGCGATACAGCGGCGTCCGGTCGTCGAGTCATTCGAGGGCGCGGCACTATGAGGGCGCTCTCGTTGGTCCGACCGCTCCCCTGGGCGATCCTAAACGCGGACTGCCTCGTCATCGACTGGCTCGAAGAGATCACGCACCGCGGCGACATCGCGATTCGCGCATCGAAGCGGTGGGATAGCAAGGCACTGCTCCGCGTTCAACGCACCGCGAGCGGCGTGTTCGGATGCTCGGGCGTCAAGACCGCGCACCCGGCCGACGCGATTGTCGCGGTCGCCGAAATCGTCGACTGCATCGCGCTTGCCGACCTGCAAAGCCGCGGTGCTGCGTGGCGCCGGCAAGCGACGTGGGCGCAAGGGCCGTGGTGCGCCGTGATCTCCAACGTGCGTCGCACGCGTCTGGTGCCGTGCTCCGGTGCGCGAGGCTGGTTCAACGTCGACGACGCGATCGTCGCGGAAGCGTTGCGTGCAGCATGAGCGCACTCGCAAAGAAGAAGGGCGAGAATAGCCGGCGCCGCCGCGAGTGGTTCACGGGCGAGGAGCAGATCCTCATCGATATGTGGCGCGCGGGAAAATCCGGAACCGCGATCGCGACCGCACTCGCGCGTTCGAACGCTGGCGTGTATTGCCATATTGCGAAGAACTATAAGCGGCTGGGGATCGAGCCCCGCACCGCGCCGAAATGGCACGCCGCCGAGGAGCGCGCCGTTGCGAAGGAAGTCGAACTCGCCATCCGCCGGATCGCGGCCGCGCTGCCGCACCGCAAGCGCCCGACGCTGACGCAGCGCATGACCGAGTACCTGATGGGCGACGCGAAACGCCTGAGTCGCGCCGCAGCGTCTGCGCGCATCGAGGATGTCGGCGGCATGCGCGACGACGCGCACGTTCGCGACTTCGGCACGCCGCGTTCTGAGCACAAGCATTCGCGCGCGCCTCGGAAAGAGGCCGCGTGAAGCTACACATCGTCATCCCCGGGCCGCCCGTCGGAAAAAACGACGGCGGTAGCCGGATCAACTTCAAGCGCAAGACGTACTTCACGCCGCGCCCGATGAAACTCTGGATGCGCAAGGTCGCGGTGTGCGCGTGGGGCGCGGCCGTTGAAGCCGGCTGGCCGAGCAATCCGTTCGCCATCAAAGAGGCGAGTTATCTGATTGAGCGCTTCAACGTAAACGGCGACTTCGATCGCGGGAACACGTTCTTGATCGACGCGCTTCAATTTACGCGTTGGTGGACGCCCAAGGGCTCGGATAAGCTGCCCGGCCCGATCGGCGTCGTGGGGAACGACAAGCATCTGTGGTGCGCGGGATCTCCGCCCACGATCATCGACAACGGCGTTGCGCGCGTAGAAGTCACGCTCGAACTGCGCGCAATCCACGCGCCGCACGAAGCCGACGCGCTGCTGCAGCGTTGGTACAAGAACGAAGCCCGCCGCGCGTTGCGCAAGAAAGACCGGCTCAACAGCAAGGAGTTCATCGGCAAGAAGGCCGTGGCCGACACCGCCGCTGTGCGACGATCGCGCGACGAGCTCGCGCAGGTCGAGCGCAATCTCGGAT
>JAQBPL010000407.1 GCA_028287545.1 Vulcanimicrobiota bacterium
ACGGTGGCTAAGGTATGAAACGGCAGGGGCAGGCGTTCAGCGAACGTCGGGCGTTGTTCGTGGATGCGTTGAGCTCGAAAGGGCTCCTGCGGTGGGTACTCGCCGTCATTGCGCTGGGCCTCGTCGCGATGATAGTCGATCGCCACGTCACGCACCCGGCGGGCGGTTGGAAGATCGTCCTCTCTTGCGTCTTCGGCGTGTCAATCGCGCTCGCGGACGAAATCGCGCGCGCGCGGGGCAAGCTATTCTACTCTGTATCCAATGTCTTCTATTTCGCCCAATACATGCTCTTCAATCTTGCCTTCATCCCTGAATTCTCCGTAAGCTCGCCCGTCATTGAGATTCTGTTGTGCGCTGCGATTTTCGCATGCGGCATTGTCGGCGCTTTCGTTTCGACGAAGGATCGAGCCGCGTTCGTCGTCTTTGACGCGCGAGATCCGCTCCATCGATTGTTTGCCGCTTTGTCGGTCGTGATGTATGCGGTATTCTTTGTGGTCGCCTTTTGGTCGCGCACCTGGATCGTGGGCATCGTTTCTGCGGCGGGCGTAGGTCTCGCGTTGGGCTTCCCGCTTTGTGTGATTTCGTGGCTTCGCCAGAGGGCGCGCACTGCCGGTTCGAGTGGGGCGGGGATTCAAGTATGAAACAGCAGCGGCAAGCGAAGATCGATAGTGAGATTCAGCGGGCTTTGGCGACGATTATCACCGAGCAGCTGAAGGATCCGCGCTTGGGGTTCGTGACCGTGGTTCGGTGTGAGATCACGCAGGATATGAAGTTCTGCAAGGTGTTCGTGTCGATTATCGGGGATCGGCATGTGGCGCGGCAGACGATGGATGCGCTGGAGAGCGCATCGCGGTTTCTGCGCGGGGAGTTGGGGCATGCGATCGACTTGCGATATACGCCGGAGCTGACGTTCGTGGAAGATCGAAGCACAGAGAAGGCGATCGCGCTGCACAAGACGCTGGAGCGTGCGAAGGTGATCGATGAGTAGCGCGGTTGGCACGACCGGGGTCGCGCCGGTGTCGGATTCGACGGAAGTCGTCGTCGCGGAGCTGCGGCGGCGCTCCTCGTTCATGTTTGTCTCCCACGTGAAGCCGGACGGCGATACGCTGGGGGCTGGGCTCGCGCTCGGTCTCGCGTTGAAGCAGCTCGGCAAGCGGGTCGGGTATTTTCAGCAGGATCCGGTTCCGCGGAACCTGCGGTTTCTGCCGGATTCTGAACACGTCGCGCGCGACGTTCCGGCGGATCTGCCGGCGGACACGCTCTGGGTGTTCTGCGACATGAGCGACTTCTCGCGCGCCGGCGAGTACCTGCCGCCGATCGACCGCGCGAACATGCTCGACATCGATCATCATCTCGGCAACTCGCATTTCGGCGCGCTGAACTACGTCATCTCGACCGAGGCGTCGACCGGGACGTGCGTGCTGCGTTTGCTGGCTGGGCTGAACGCCAAGATCACGCCCGACATCGCGACCTGCATCCTCACCACGATCATGACCGACACCGGCGCGTTCATGCATACGAATACGACGGCGGCCGTGCTGCGGATGTCGGCCGACATGGTCGAGCTCGGTGCGGACAAGCCGCTGATCACCGAGGAAATCTTCGCGAACAAACGGTTCGCGGCGACGAAGCTGCTAGGGATGGCGCTGGAGCGCGCCGTGCTGCAGGACGACGGCCGGTATTGCTGGACGTACGTCGACCAGGCCATGCTCGACGAAGCGGGCGCCGACGGCGAGGACACCGAGGAGATCGTGCAGCACCTGCGCGCGGTCGAAGGCGTCGAAGCCGCGGCGCTGTTCAAGGACTACGACGGTGCGGTCCGGGTGAGTCTGCGCTCGAGCGGCCGCATCAACGTGCAGGCGGCCGCGGCGACGCTCGGCGGCGGAGGCCATTTCATGGCGGCCGGCCTGACCTTCGACGGTGACCTGCCCGCGGCGATCGACGGCGTGCACGCCGCGCTGCGCGCGCAAGGTCTCTAAATCGGTGCCCTCGCACCGCCGCTCACCGCATCGCTGACGTCGTGCTCGGTTTCGTCAACCTCCTCAAACCGGCGGGACCGACGTCGACGCAGTTCGGTGCGCGATTGCGAAGCATCTATCGCGACCCCGCGGGGAAGCTCGCGATCGGGCATCTCGGGACGCTCGATCCGCAAGCCGCCGGGGTGCTGCCGATCGCGCTCGGCAAGGCGACGCGGCTGATCCCGTTGATCGCCGACCGCCGCAAGGCCTACGTCTGCACGCTGGTCCTGGGACGGGCGACGACGACGGGCGACGCGACCGGGGAGACGCTGGTCGAACGCCCGGTGCCGGGCGATCTCGACGCTCGGCTGAACGACGCTCTGGCGGCGTTCGCCGGCCCCATCGCGCAGATTCCGCCGATGTACAGCGCGGTCAAGAGCGGCGGGACGCGGCTCTACGAGCTCGCGCGCGCCGGGAAGACGGTGGAGCGGCAGCCGCGTACGGTGACGATCTATGCGCTGAGCGAGTTGGGCCGCGAGGGAAACGTCGTACGACTGCGCATCGCGTGCAGCGAAGGGACGTACGTGCGGACCTTGTGCGAGGACATCGCCGCCGCGTGCGGCACCGTGGGCCACATGGGGTCGCTGCTGCGCGAGGCGTCGGGTCCGTTCGTGCTCTCGGAGAGCCGCACGCTCGATGACGTCCGGAGCGACCCCGAGGCCGCGCTGGTCTCTCCCGAACGCGTGATCCCGTTCCCCACCATCGTGCTCGACGGGCGGCTCGCGACCGATTTCCGTGCCGGACGTCTCGTGCCGCTCGCGCAGCCGCCGCCCGACAAGCACGTGTTCGTGCGCGACTCCACGCGCGCGCTGGTCGGCGTCGGCGAAACGGTCGGTGCGCTGCTCGCGCCGCGCAAGGTGTTCTTGTGAAAATCCACCACACGCTGCCGGACCGCGCGCCCGAGCGGCCGCGGGTCGTCGCGATCGGGTTCTTCGACGGCTTCCATCGCGGACACCGCGCGATCGTTCGTGAAGCGCTCCGCCGCCGGCGGCCGGGCGAACGCACCGCGGTGCTGACGTTCCGCGAACATCCGGCCGCGTTCTTGCGTCCCGGAACGGAGCCCCCGCTCATCGCAACGCTCGAGGAGCGGATCAACGCGTTCGCGCGGGCCGGCATCGACGAAACGTACGTCCTGACGTTCGATGCCTCGATCGCCTCACTCGCGCCGGACCAGTTCTTGGACGAGACGCTGGTCGGGCGGATCGGCGCGCGCGTGATGGTCGTGGGCGCGAACTTTCGTTTCGGCAGCAAACGCGCCGGCGACGTGGCGTTTGCGCAGGCGCACCTGAGCGAGCGCGGCCGCGAGATGGTCCCGGTCCCGAACGAACTGGACGGCGGCGAGCGCGTCTCCAGCACGCGCATTCGCACCGCGATCGCGGCCGGCGACCTCGAGGAGGCCGACCGGCTGCTGGGCGCGCCGTATACGGTGCGCGGTCCGGTCTCGTTCGGCGCGGGGCGCGGTCACGATCTCGGATACCCGACGGCCAACATCGCGGTGCCGCCCCGCAAACTGCTCCCGCCCGACGGCGTCTACCGGATCACGGGGCGGCACGACGGGCGCGATTATCCGGGGCTGGTCTCGATCGGAACGAATCCGACGTTCGACGGTGCGGCTCGCACCGTCGAAGCCTGGCTGCTCGACTTCAACGGTGCGCTGTACGGCGAAGAGCTGGCGCTGCGCGACTTCCGCTTCGTCCGCGGCCAGCAGCGTTTCGATTCGGTGGACGAGTTGATCGCGCAGATGCAGCTCGACGCGGCCACGGTGAAGTTCCCGAGCGTCGTCTAGCCGGTACCTGCGAGCCCCGAACCCCTAGGCGTTCTCATGCGTTCAAAGGGAGCGTGCGTTTTTTAGCGATCGCGGCCGTTGCCGCGCTGGCCTCGACCCCGGCGGTTGCCCTGGCGGTTCCCCGCGTGGGGCAGACGCCTCCCGCCTTCTCGCTCCCGGCCCCCGCCGGGAAGCCGGTCTCGCTCGAGGGCTTCAAGGGCAAGCCGGTCTACGTCAACTTCTTCGCCTCGTGGTGCGGTCCGTGCAACGCCGAGGCGCCCTCGATCGGGAAGCTGCGCGCGAAGTACGCGAAGGCCGGCTTGCAGGTCGTCGGCATCGACGAACTCGACGCCCCCGGTCAGGCAGCGGCGTTCCAAAAGAAGTACGATAGTCCGTACGGCGCCGTCGCGATCGACCAGAGCGGTGAGGTCGGCAAGAGTTACGGAGCGATCGCGATGCCGGTCCACGTGTTCATCGACCGCCGCGGCGTCGTGAAGACGTACCGCATCGGCGAGATGGATCCGAGCCAGATCGAAACCGCGATCAAAGACGCGTTGAAGTAGCCGTCAGCGAGACGACTGCGCCGCGGCGCAGAGGTTGACGGCGGCCCGCGCTTCGACGCGGACGTTCATGTAGCGTCCGGCCGCGGCATCGTTCTCGGCGGCCGCGAGATTCGTTGCGGCGGCCGCGGTGTTCGGTGATTTCGCCGCCGTACACGCGTTGACGGCACCGCGCGCCTGCGCGACGAAAGCGTCGGCGTCGACCTGCGCGACGCTGCCGCCCGCGATCGGGAACGGTGCCGTCTGCACCGCGCTCGTCTGCGAAATCGTCGACTTCAGCACCGGGATCTGGGTGGGCTGCGCGGCGTTCGCCTGGATGAGCGCCGAGATCGCTTGGGAGTTCGCGCCCGTCACGTCGCCGGTGTTGTAGCTCTGGAGGGCGTGCTGATAGGCCATGTTCGCCGCCTGCGAGGCGGCCGGATTCGTCGCCGCGGAGTGCGCGACGGCCATCATCGCTTCGAAGAGCAGGTTGGCGGTCTGACTCGTCCCCGGCGTCGGCACCGTGTTGAGCGGCGTTCCCGGCAGCGGCGGGGTTTGCGCGAGCGCGCTCGTGCTCGTCGCGAGCGCTAGGGCGAGGGTGAAAATTACAGCCTTCATGCGGCCTCCACGGTGACGGCCTGGCCGTCGTAGTCGACGTGCGCGGTATGTCCGCCGGCGAGGCGGCCGCGCAGAATTGCTTCGGAAAGCGGGGTGGTGACGTGACGCGCGATCGCGCGCGCGACGAAGCGCGCGCCGCTGCCTTGCGCGGCGCTCTCGTCGGCGAGGAAGCGTCGCGCGCGCGGCGAGAGTTGAAGCTCCATCGCGTGCGCGCCGACCCGCTGCGCCAAGAGCGCGATCTGCAGCTCGACGATGCGCTCGATCTGCTCCGGGCCGAGCTCGGCGAATACGATCGTCTCGTCGATGCGGTCGAGCAGCTCCGGGCGTAGGGTCGATTCGAGTTCGGCCTGGTCGAGATTCGAGGTTAGCACGACGATCGCGTGACGGAAGTCGATCGCGCGTCCCTTCGCGTCGGTCACCCGGCCGTCGTCGAGGATCTGCAGCAGGATCGCGGCGACGTCGGGGTGCGCCTTCTCGATCTCGTCGAACAGCACGACGGAGTACGGGCGCCGGCGCAGCGGTTCGGTCAGCTGCCCGGGCTCGTCGTGACCTTGATAGCCGGGCGGCGCACCGATCAAGCGCGAGATCGTATGCGACTCGGTGTATTCGGAGAGGTCGAGGCGGATCAGCGCGTCGTCGGTGCCGAACAGCGCGTTTGCGAGCGCGCGGGCGAGCTCGGTCTTGCCGACGCCGCTCGATCCGATGAAGAGAAAGCCGCCGACCGGTTTGCGCGGATCCTTGAGCCCGGCGCGCGCGCGGCGAATCGCCTCAGAGACCGCACGCACGGCTTTGTCCTGGCCGACGACGCGCGCGCTGAGCTTCTCTTCGAGCGCCAGCAGGCCGGCGCGCTGCGCGTCGGTGATCGTGCCTTGCGGGATCCCCGTCCAGCGGGAGACGACGGCCGCGACGCGCTCGGCGTCGACGGTGCGCTCCTTGCGCATCGCCGCGGTCGCCGCGGCTTCGTCGACGACGTCGATCGCTTTGTCGGGCAGATAGCGGTCGGCGATGTAGCGCGCCGCGAGTGCCGCCGCCGCTTCCAGCGCTTCGTCTTCGATCGTCACGCCGTGATGCGCCGCGTACTTCGGGCGCAGTCCGCGCAGAATCTCGACCGTCTGCTCGATCGTCGGCTCGTCGACCTGCACCGGCTGGAAACGCCGCTCGAGCGCGGCGTCGGACTCGATGTATTTGCGGTACTCGTCGAACGTCGTCGCACCAATGCACTGCAGTTCGCCGCGCGCGAGTTCGGGTTTGATCATCGAGCTCAGGTCGAGCGAACCTTCGGCCGCGCCCGCACCGACCAGCGTGTGCAGTTCGTCGATGAAAAGAATGATGTCGCGGCCGGCGCGCTTGACCTCATCGAGAATCTTCTTGACGCGGCCTTCGAACTCGCCGCGATACTTCGTGCCGGCGACCAGCGGCCCAAGCGAGAGGGCGAGCACCCGCTTGTCGCGCAGCGACTGGGGCACGTCGCCGCGCGCGATGCGCTGTGCGAGCCCTTCGACGATCGCCGTCTTTCCGACGCCGGGTTCGCCGATGAGGACCGGATTGTTCTTGCTGCGCCGGGCGAGGATCGAGACGACCCGTTCGACTTCGGCGTCGCGTCCGATCACCGGGTCGAGTTCGCCCTTGCGGGCGGCATCGGTGAGGTCGCGCGAGTATTGCGCGAGCGTCGAGGCCGCACCGAAGACGCGGCTCAGGTTGCCGAGCGACGGCGCGGGGTTCGGGGAGGCGGGCGACGGCTCGCTGCCGGGGTGCTTGCGCGAGAGCGTGTCGATCGCGAGCGCCGCCCCGCCGACCAGCGCCGCCGCCGCGGCGGCCGCACCGAGGATGGCGAACGGCGTCCGCTGCCGGCGCTTGAGGCAGTCGGCACAGAGGTCCGCCGCTACCCAGCGGCCCCCGCGGAGCGCGTAGTCGTGAATGCTCGCCGGCTTCTCGCGGCAGACCTCGCAAGTTGCGCTCATCACGATCAACTACCCGCCGCAAGGCGGCCCGGTTTCGGAGTCCCGCTACGGCGCGATCTCGTAGGTGACGCCGACGGATGCGGTGACCGTGAGGTCGCTCGGCGCCACCTCGGTCGGCACCGGGGCGGGAGCCGCCGATGCGGCCATCCGCTGGTAGGGAACCGGGCGCGGTACGGGCAGGGATCCCCCGGCCGAGACCGCCGCGATGCGGATCAGCCGGACGTGCGCCGCGTCGGCGAGCGTGTGAGCTTGCGCGTCGGCGTCCCCCATCGCGGCGGCGAGCGCGGCGCGATAGGCCGCGCGCCCATCCCGCAAGCCGAAGCTCACCGAACCGACGTCGCTGACGCCGGCAGCGGTGGCCGCGTCGATCAGCGCGCCGAGCTGATCCGTACGGTCGGTCGTCACGGTGACGTTGCGGCTGACGACGTAGCCGAAGCGTTGCGGGAATTGCGGGTTCGGCTGCGGCGGACGCGGGTTGAACGAAACGTTGTACGCCGTAGTTTTCACCGCCGCGCCGCTCACGCCGAGCTCCGAGAGCTTCGCGTCCAGCGCGTTTTACGCGCTGTTGTTCGCCGAGGTCGCCCGTCCGGCGGCGTCATCGTTCGTGACGATGGTGACGGCGAGGAACGCGCGATCGGGTGCCCGCTCGAGCGTGCCGGTTCCGTTCACCGTGAGCGTCGCCGGCTGCGGCTGGGGCCGGGTCGTTTGTGCGCCGGCGGGGAGTGCCATCGCCAGGGCGGTGAGAGCGGCCGCGGCGGCCGTGATCGTCTTCATACCGGACGAACGCAACCGGACGGCGCGCCGGTTGCGCTGTTTCGGGCAATCGGCTTGCGGGGAAACTATTGGTGTCGAGCGCGGCGAGGGCCGCCTTACTCGAGGCAAGGGAAAGGGAACAACGGACACATGAGTATTCTGAGCTGGCTGGTCGTGGGACTCATCGCGGGATTCCTCGCGAAGTACGTCGTGCCCGGCGAGGGCCCCGGCGGTATCCTCGGCGACATCATCATCGGGATCATCGGCGCGTTCATCGGCGGTTGGGTCTTCAACGCGTTCGGTCATACCGGTACCACCGGTCTCAACCTGTGGAGCATCCTGGTCGCGTTCGTGGGCGCCGTGATCCTCCTGTTCATCATTCGCGCCCTCACGGGACGGCGCGCGACGTATTAGGCGCTGGGTGTCCTTGGGAACCGGCGCGCCCGTCCTCTGGACGGACGCGCCGGTTCATTTCTCCGCACCGCTCCGCCTTTTGTCGGTAGGAGCCGCACGGCCGCTCGGGCAACCCTTTCCCCCGCGATGGCCTACATCATCACCGAACCATGTATCGGTACCAAGGACAAGTCGTGCGTCGACGTGTGTCCGGTCGATTGCATCCACGGCAGCGATGACGACAAGATGCTCTTCA
>JAQBPL010000029.1 GCA_028287545.1 Vulcanimicrobiota bacterium
CGGAATATTACGGATCGCAGATGCTGGAGCTCAAGCAGATCGCGAAGCTGCCCAATTACAGCGGCTTCATCGACACGTCGGTGCTCGGCTCGATCGGCAAGGTTTGATCTGATCGTGCCGCGGATGCCGCGCTGGCTGCTGGCGTTGCCGCTCCCGATCGTGCTGATCGGGCTGTGGCAGCTCGCCGTCGCGCGCAGCACGTTCTCCCTGATACCGCCGCCCTCGACGGTTGCCCTGACCGCCTGGGACTTCGCGTTCGGCGGGATCTACGACTATGCGTATTCGCACACGCTCGTCACGCACGCGCTGGCCAGCCTCTCACGCGTGTTTGGCGGGTTCGTCCTCGCCGCGATCGTCGCGGTGCCGCTAGGCATCGTCCTCGGCCGAAGCGCCGTGCTCGCGCGGTTCGTCGATCCAACGCTGCAATTTCTGCGGCCCGTGCCGGTGACCGCGTGGCTGCCGCTGGCGATGATTCTGTTCGGCGTTGGGCCGCGGGCGGCCGTCGCGCTGATCTTCATCGGGACGTTCTTTCCGATCCTCATCAACACGGTCGACGGCGTGAAGTACGTCGAACCGCGGCTGATCGAGGCCGCCGAAATGCTCGGCACCGCGCGCCCCGCCATCCTTACGAGGATCGTCATGCCGGCAGCGCTGCCCTCGATCTTCACCGGCTTGCGGATCAGTCTCGGCTTCGCCTGGGTCCTGGTCGTCGTGGGCGAGATGACCGGCGTTCCGCAGGGACTCGGTGCCGCCATTATGGACGCGCGGAACCTGAGCCGCACGGATCTCGTGATCGCCGGAATGTTCTTCATCGGCATCCTCGGTTTTACGAGCGACCGGATCGTCGTTGCGATCGGGCGCCGGGCGCTCTGGTGGAACCCCAGTGCTCGCGGTTGACATCGATCCGGCGGCGGCGCGGCCGCCGGCGCTCGCCGTCCGCGCGCTCGAAAAAACGTACGTCTCGCGCACCCGCGACGGCGCGACGGTCGAAACTGCCGCCCTGCGCGGGATCGACCTTGCGGTCGAGCCGGGCGAGTTCGTGTGCATCATCGGGGCGAGCGGCTGCGGCAAGAGTACGCTGCTCCGCATCATCGCCGGCTTCGAGACCGCGACGAGCGGAACGGTCGACGTCGCCGGCGTCTCCGTCATGGGGCCGGGCCGCGATCGCGGCATGGTCTTTCAAGACTATGCGCTCTTCCCGTGGCTCAGCGTCGCGCAAAACGTCGCCTACGGCCCCACGCAAGCGAAGCGGCCGAAAGCCGAGATCGCCGAGTGCGTCGCGCACTATCTCGCGATGGTCGGCTTGCGCGATGTCGCCGACCGCTACCCGCACGAACTCTCCGGCGGGATGAAGCAACGCGTTGCGATCGCCCGCGTGCTCGCCAACGATCCGGCCGTCATCTTGATGGACGAACCGTTCGGCGCCCTCGACGCGCTCACGCGCAGCGCGCTGCAGAAGCGCTTGCTCGATATTTGGACCAAGGATCGCAAGACGATTCTCTTCGTCACGCACAGCGTCGAAGAGGCCGTCTATCTCGCCGACCGGGTCGTCGTGCTCAGCCCGCATCCCGGGCGCATCGCCCTGCAGGTGCGCATCGATCTTCCCCGACCGCGCGACGTCGCCTCGGTTCCCTTCAATCGAGCGAAGCGGCAGCTGCTCGACGCGATCGCGCCGGACGCGCACGCCGAGGACATGTAGCGCTACGTCGTCGTGATGACGGCTTGGGCGGTGTAGTAGACGGGTTTGAGGCCGTAGTCCGCCGTGACGAGGCCCATCGGGTCGTTGTACGGAGGATTCGGGCCCGCGGTGCCGTCGCGGAACTCGCACCAGATCATCGCCGGCAATCCGAGGTAGCGATGGATGTTCCACATGTCCCGGAAGAAGCCGGTCTCGCCGCTGGAGGTGACGACGCAGGCTTCGGTCGTGTAGATCAAGATGCCGGGCGGCATCAGGCTGACGGCCTGAAGGTAATCGTTCAACGCCTTCGTCGGGTTCCTGTAGCTATGGACCGCGCAGCCCGTAACGACGTCGAAAACGCCGTTTACCCGCAAATCGTAGAGCCAATTCACGTCGACGCCGCTCGTCCCGCCGGAGAGGATTTCGCGTGCGCCCGCGTTGCGCAATGCCGTCGCCGTCGCGATCGCGAGCTTGGCGTAGGCGATCCGGTCGGGCGGCGCGCCCCAATACGCGAGCAGGTTCGGCTCGTTCCACAGCTCCCAAATCGGATTGTACGCCGCATATCGCTTGTGAAACGTCACGGCGTCTGCCGCGTATGCGGCGAGGTCGACCGGTTGGGCGGCATACTGCGAGATCACGATCACGCGCATGCCGTGAGCGGCCGCCGCCGCGAAGACGGCGTCGAAATAAGGGAAGTCGGCGTTGCTCGCCGTGATGCGAAGCAGCTTGTTCCCGAGCGCCGCGAGGAGCGGGAGGGTCACGCCGATGTCATCGGAGGGATAGAGCTGGCAGCCGAACGCGGTCGGGCGCTGCGGTTCCCCTTTCGTCGACACGATACCGTTCAGGTTGGGCGCGCAAGACGCCAGCGCCGCAATCGGAGCCAGCGTGATCCCGGCGAGCGCTTCGGAGCGCCTCATGTCTTCGCCGTCGCGTCGGTGGATGCGTCCATAGCGTCATTCTAGAAAGCACGCTGCGAGCGCCCGCCGCAAGTGCCAATGGCCCCAAAAGGGCCGATGGCCCCAAGCTGCCGGACATGAAAAAGCCCCGTGACGACGGGGCTTTTTCTGCATGGTTCGACGGATGGGTTCAGTGGCGACTGTCGTCGCGGCTGCGCCGATCACCGTAGCGCGGCGCGGGACGCCGGACGTACTCCGCGCGCCCGTGATACCAGTGCGAATCGCCGAAGAAGAAACCGAGCGAGACCGTCGGACCGTACGCGTACCACGGGCGCCCTTCATAGTACGGAACCGGGCCGTAGAACGTGTAGGGCGTGTCGATCTCGTTGGCGGCGAAATACGAGCCCGCGTTGTAGCCGTCGATCGAGACGACCATCCCGGGTTCCAGTGTAAGCCCGATTGGGTTGATGACCGTCCCTTGGTGCAGGCGGACGGTGTCGACGTAGCCGTGATCGTCGCGCAGCTGGACGGCGTAACCGCCGTCGAACCCGATGATGCGGCCGTGGATCTCCTCATCCTGGGTGCCATAGCTCGGCACGGCGGGATGAGCGTATGACGGCGCGTCCTGTGCCGACGCGACGAGGGGAGCGATGAGTGCAAGACTCGCCGCTGCTGCGGCGGTAAGAAAGCGGAGGAGCATGCGCCGATCCTACCTCCGATACTTTTGGAAATGCTGGGGACGGCTCGGTCGCACGCGGCACCTGCGGCTTGCCGGTTTCTTGTGTGATGGGCGCCCGGGCTGTGCCGGTGAGCAAGAACGGCGCGTCCCCGTCTTTCAGGGAACTAGGGCACACGCGCTCGCGGCGCTGCGGTGCTATACTCGGTTCGCCTCGGAGCGGGGTGGCTGAGCCAACGAGCACCGTCGAATGGGGAACAGATCAATGGCTATTCTTACGCGTGCGGAGTCGAAGAATTTCACGAACCCGGAAGAGACCCGTACCTTCCCAAAGGGACGTCTGGACATCGTCAATGTCGGCGGCACCACGATGGGGCGCGCCAAGTTCGAACCCGGCTGGAAGTGGTCGCAGGACGTGAAGCCGATCGCCGGCACCGCGTCGTGCCAAGCCGAGCATCTGGGCAACGTGATCTCGGGTCAGATGACCGTCGTAATGGATGATGGGACGACCATGCGGCTGCGGGCGGGCGAAGCGTTTTCGATTCCGCCGGGCCACGACGCGTGGATCGAGGGGAACGAGCCTTGCGTCGTCGTCGACTTCGTCGGCTTTACCGACTACGCCAAGCCGAAATAACCGGGACGTTCTTGGGTGCGTGAGGGGCCGGAGGGCCTCTTGCGCGCCGGCAGGCGAGGACGCTAGCATCGACCATCGCCTCCCCGGAGGGTTCGCCGATGTTTCGTCCTGCGCTGCTGGCTCTCGCATGCGTCTCGCTCGCGAGCGTCCCCGCGCTCGGCGCGCCGACGCCGATGCCGGGCGGCGCAAATCAAGTCAGCGGCGTCAGCGGCAAGGTCGGCGATACGCTGTTCAACGGGATCGTGCGTCTGCAGATCGTCGAGGTGCGCGACGCGACGCCGGCCGATCATCCCGAGGCGCTGCTGGCGCCGGCCGACCAGCGCGTCATGGTGATGACGGCGGTTGTGCGCAACGGACTCCACAGCAACTTCATCGATCTCATCAGGTACTCGCTCGCCGATAAAGACGACGTCGCCTACGTGATCGCGGACCATCTGATCAAGCCCAATCCCCTCAACGTCCCGCAAGGGGCTGCGGCGCGGCAGACCGCGATGTTCGCCGTCGACAAGGACTACGCGCCGGTCAAGCTGCTGGTGCAGTGCGCGACGTGCAATGCGCAGACGCGCTTTGCCGCTTTCCGCGTCACGCTGCCGGCGCCGTCTGCGGCATCGCCCGCGGCGTCGGCCGCGCCGTAACGTCGATGCGGCGCGCTCGCCGCATCGACTCTGCGGGATTCAATCACGATCGCGCGAACGGGCGAGTGATGCAGCCGCGGTCTGCCGGCACGCGCATCGCAGCGATCGTGCTGCTGGGCGGAGCGGCCATCTTCGCACTCGTGTCGTGGCGCGATCCAGGCTACGCGCGCCTGCATCTGGCAGGCGAATCGGCGAACCCGGCCGCGCATCGGGACGTCGCGACGTTCGTCGTCGAAGCGGCGCCGTTCTCGCTGATCGACCTGAGCGTCAACGGACGCCGTGCCGCGTCGGCATACGTTCCGTGGAACGCGCGGGAAGTACGCTTCGAGCGTACGCCGCTCGACGGCGGCGCCAACGTCGTCGTCGCACGAACGACGCTGTGGTACGCCGCGTCACGAAGAGCGCATACCGCCGAGCTCCGCGTGGAGAATCCGCCGGCGCCGATCGCCGAACGCCCGAGCGGAACGACCGCGGCGCGCACCGACTCGCTCGCGCTGCAATCTCGATCGGGCCGTTCGCTCGCCCTGGACGTACGGCAGCGCGAGGTCGACGCAGCGTTCGCCGTGGAGCTGCCGCGCGGCGACCGCGCGATCGTCGCGTTGCGCGCGGGACGGATCGACGTACCGGCGTTCGTCGACTTGACGTTCGGCGCGCCGCGGTTCAATCGCAAGCCGATCGCCGCGTTTTTCACCGGCGTTCGCCCGCAATTCTTCGCCGCGGGTGACTCCGTGACGGTGAACGGCGATTCGGGATATCAGCGCTTGGCGCTCGAGGATCTGCCCGCCTTCGCCGGCGACGTCGAGATCGCGAACGCCTTTACCGGCCCCAAGGTACGCGTGCCGGGGAAGCGGGAGGCCGATCCGCCGGCCGACGGGCGGAGGTGGGCGTACGACGTGCTGCGCCTGCACGTCGACGACTATCGCGTCGTCGGACGCGAGCCGCGGCCGTTGCGGACGCAGGGCGCGACGTATGTTTGGGAACGGCCGTTCGCCGACGTCCGCACGCAGGTCGTCGTGTCGCTCACGTTCGCGCCGTTCGCCTCGGTCGGCGCACTGCGGCGAGGCTTCGACTTGCCGGTGTTCGCGTTCGCGCCGCACGTCCTCGCGCGCTTTCTCGCCTTCTTTCACGGCTTCGTGCTCGCCGTCCCGATGTTCGCATATCTCGTGCTCTCGCGGGGCCGCAACGCGAGGTTTGCGACCGTAGCGCGCCGCTTGATCGTCGTTGCGGTCGCCGCCGACGTCTTCGATGCGTGCATCTCGGCCCAGCCCGACGTCGACGGCGAGATCCGCCTGATCGTCCCCGCGCTGCGCGCGCTGCCGGCGTCGCTGGTCAACCTCGCGTTCGTGCCGGCCTTGATCGGGCTCGTGCTTGCGCTCCTCGCCGCGAGCCTCGCGCACCTCGCGGCGCGCACGCGTTCGGTCGCCGGAAGGCTCGTCGCCGACGCCGCGAACGCGGTTCGCGTCGCCGCGCTGGGATTCGCCGCGATCGGTGCGGCGGGATACGCTGCAGGACACTTCGCGCGCGGTACGGCCGCGTATCCGGCACTCGTCGGCGCAGCGCTCGCCGCGGGCCTTATCGGCGTGCTCGTCGCGCTCGATTGGTGGACGATTCCGAGTCCGGGCGGATCGCGCAGCGCGTTCACGATCGCCACCGTCGCGTTCGCGGTTGCGGTCGCAGTGCCGCTCTCACTCGTCCAATACGGCGCTTGGGCGACGGTCCCCGAGCACGCCGGAACGGCGTTCGCCGATCCGCTCTCACCGCTGGCGCTGACCGCGTCGTTCCTGCGCTCGCTCGCGCCGCTGTGCCCGCTCGCTTTCGGCCTCCTGCTCCTCGCGGGCGTCCGGCCGGATCCCGCCGCGGTCGGTTTGGACTCCGCAGGCTTCGCTCGGCTCGCGCTGTGCTGTTACGCCGTCCTCGCGGGCATGGTCGTGGTCGTGCCGGTCGGCTTCGTCCTCGCGTGGTCGACGTACGGGCTGCTCCGCGCGCGCGGCACGAGCATCACTGCGCCGCCGCTCGTGCCGACGCCGCGCGAACGAGGCCTGGCCGCGATGCCGATCGCGCTCGCGTTCGTCCTCGTCGAGCTGCTGCTGCTGCTGCCGTCCCAAACGCGCCATCTGCACGAGCTGCACACGCCGTTCATCGTGCTCGAGGCGGCCGGCTTCGTCGCGGTCATCGCGGCGACGCTCGTCATGCCGGCGTTCGCTTTCGCCGCATGCGGCGACCAGCTGGCGGGCGAACCCGGTGTGCGCAAGGGACTCGGCGTCGGCGCCTGGGCGATCGCGTGCTCGCTGCCCGCGTGGTTTCTTCGATCCGAGAGCCTCGCGACCGCGGTCGCCATCGTCATCGCCGCCGGCCTGTTCTATGCCGCGCTCGGGCTCCTGGGCCGATCTCAGAGCGTGCGGTACAGCGAGCGCGTTTTGAAAAGAGGCGTCTCGAAGACGAGCTGATCTCCGCGATCGTGAATTTCGTGATACGAACTGAGTCGCTCGACTTCATTTCGTGAGCCCAGGATGAGCGGAACGCGCTGGTGGATGCTCGCCGGCGCGATGTCGAGGATCCTCTCACGTCCGGTCGTGGCAAAACCGCCGGCCTGTTCGACGATCATGGCCATCGGATTGGCCTCGTACATGAGCCGCAGCCGGCCCTCTTTGCTGCGCTCCTTGCTATCGCGCGGATACAGAAAGACGCCGCCGCGGATGAGGATGCGATAGACTTCCGCGACGAGCGACGCGACCCAGCGCATGTTGAAGTCCACGCCGCGCGCTCCGGTGCGTCCTTGAACGCATTCCTCGACGTAGTGCCGCACGGGAGCTTCCCAGTGCCGCTCGTTGGACGCATTGATCGCGAACTCACGCGTGTCTTCGGGAATGCGCATCTCGGGATGCGTGAGGGTGTAGGCTCCCACCTCGCGGTCCAGCGTAAAACCGTACACGCCCGTGCCCAGCGTGATGACGATCATCGAGGTCGGGCCGTAGAGCGCGAAGCCCGCTGCAAGCTGGCTCGTCCCCGGCTGCAGGAAGTCGGCGACCGCGGGTTCCGTGATGCCGGCAGGCGCGGCGAGGACGGAAAAGATCGTCCCGACCGTGACGTTGACGTCCAAATTCGACGACCCGTCCAGCGGATCGAACAAGAGCAGGTACCGTCCGCGCGGGTGCGCGGAGGGGATGCAGTAGGGCTCCTCGAGCTCCTCCGAAACCATTCCGCACAGCGCCCCGCCCCACTCGCATTCGCGCAGCACGATCTCGTTGGAGATCACGTCGAGCGCCTTTTGCTCCTCACCTTGCACGTTCGTCGCGGTGGGAACGTCGTCGTGCGCGCCCAGCCTGCCGCGCGAAACCGCCGAGCCGACGAATTTGCAGGCCGTCTGGATGTCGTTGAGCAGCGCGGTGAACGCCGTGTCGGGATTACTTCGGCGTCGCTGCTCTTCGATGATGAACTTACTGAACGTCGTGCGGCGGTTCGGCAACGTGTCTCCCTGTACGCGAGCATTGCACGCAGGCGGTCAACTCCGAGCGATCGTGCTGCAAGCATGGCGGCTGCACGAATCATTGTCAAATAGCGTTTTCGCGCAGACCCATAAGCAGAAAGTGTTGATTCGCGCCTGCGCGCCCGTCAGCCGCCGGCGACCGGGTCGAACGTCCCGGTTGAGATGGCATAGTCGACGAAGCGCTTGGCGCCCGGCGGCAACTCCCGCTCGGTGCTCGCGACGAGATGCCAATTGCGGACGAGCGGCGTCGCCGCGGTGGGGATTTCGGCGAGCGTGCCCTCGGCGATCTCGCGGGCGACGGCGTCTCGCGAAAGCACGGATATGCCGAGTCCCGCCCGCACGCATTCCCGGATGGCACCGTTCGATCCGATGGTGACGGCCGGCGGCGCGATGCCGAGCTGCGCGAAGAGGTCCCGAGTCGTCTCGCGCGTTCCGGAGCCGGCTTCGCGCAGCAGCCACGTCGCTCGCGCGAGGTCCTGCAGATCGTAGGTGCGGCCGGGCGGGCCGACGACGACGACGGAGTTCGCGCGGACCGCCACGGTCGCAAAGTGGCCGTCTTGCGGCGGGCGCCCGGCCAGGACGAGGTCCGCCTCCCAATTGTTGAGGCGATCCCACACCCGGTCTTTGTTGGCGACGTGCAATTCGACGTCGATCGCTCCGGCGATTGCGCGAAAGCCGCTCAAGAGCGCCGGCAGCAGCTGCTCGGCCGCGGTCGTCACCGCGGAGAGCTTGACGCGGCCGGCATCGGGTGACGCCGCCGCGCGCGACTCGACGACCGCTTCCTCGAGCAGCGCGATGATGCGGCGGCCGTATGCGACGAGCCGCTCGCCCGACGGCGTCAATCGAATCCCGCGGCCCTCGCGCTCCACCATCGGCGCGCCGATCGCTTTCTGCAGTCCCGCGAGCGCTGAGGAGACAGCGGGCTGCGAGACAACGAGGCGCTCGGCGGCGGCTCCGACGGAACCGCTGCGCGCGACCTCGATCAGCGTGCGCACCTGGTTCAGGGATATCATCAGCGTGTAGTTATGGATACAAGCACAAACTGTATTTGACGTCAATATGTTCTCGTGGGAGCATCTGGCTATGTCCTACATCGACGTCAGAATCGAGCGGAATTGATGACGAGTGTTCTCCAGTCTCCGAGCGAACGCGGCCGGTTCGACGCCGGCGTCGCGCCGTACGCGCAAATGGGCTATTACGACGCCGCCTACGAACCGAAGACGAGCGACGTGCTGTGCGCTTTTCGCATCACGCCGCAGGACGGCGTCGATCCGATCGAAGCCGCGGCCGCGGTCGCAGGCGAATCGTCGACCGCAACCTGGACGGTCGTTTGGACCGACCGCCTCACCGCGCACGAACGCTATCAGGCGAAGGCATACCGCGTCGACCCGATCCCGGGCGCCGCGGGGCAGTACATGGCGTACATCGCGTACGACATCGACCTTTTCGAGGAGGGCTCGATCGCCAACTTGACCTCCTCGATCATCGGCAACGTGTTCGGGTTCAAGGCGCTCAAAGCGCTGCGGCTCGAAGACATGCGCATCCCCACCCAGTACGTCAAGACGTTCCAAGGGCCGGCGCACGGCATCGTGATGGAGCGCGAGTACCTCAACAAGTTCGGCCGGCCGCTGCTCGGCGCGACGGTCAAGCCGAAGCTGGGCCTCTCGGCCCGCAACTACGGCCGCGTCGTGTACGAAGCGCTGCGCGGCGGCCTCGACTTCACCAAAGACGACGAGAACATCAACTCGCAGCCGTTCATGCGCTGGCGCGACCGCTTCCTGTTTTGCATGGAGGCCGTGAAGCGCGCGGAGGCGGCAAGCGGCGAGATCAAGGGCCACTACCTCAACGTGACCGCGGCCGACATGGAGGCGATGTACGAACGGGCCGAGTTTGCGAAGGAACTCGGCAGCATCGTCGTCATGATCGACCTGACGATCGGCTATACGGCGATGCAGTCGATGGCGAAGTGGGCGCGCAGGAACGGCGTCCTGCTCCATCTCCATCGTGCCGGACACAGCACCTACACGCGGCAGAAGACGCACGGCGTGAGCTTCCGCGTCATCGCGAAATGGTGCCGGCTCATCGGGGTCGATCACGTCCACGCCGGCACCGTGGTCGGCAAGCTCGAAGGGGATCCGCGCACGACCGCCGGTTATTACGACACGCTGCGGGAGAACGTCATCCCGCTCAATCCCGGCAACGGCATCTACTTCGAGCAGGAGTGGGCGTCGATGCCGGGCGTGATGCCCGTCGCGTCGGGCGGAATCCACGCCGGGCAAATGCACCAACTGCTCGACCTCTTCGGCGATGACGTGGTGCTTCAATTCGGCGGGGGGACGATCGGTCATCCGGACGGGATCGCCGAAGGCGCGACCGCAAACCGCGTCGCGCTCGAAGCGATGGTCCTCGCCCGCAACGAAGGCCGCGATTATCTCGGCGAAGGTCCCGAGATCCTCAAAGACGCCGCCAAGTCGTGCAAGCCGCTCGCGCGCGCCCTCGATCTGTGGCGGGACGTCTCGTTCGACTACGAGTCGACCGACACGCCCGACGCCGTCGCCACCCCGTCGTACTAGGAGCCGTCGCACATGCGCATGACGCAGGGAACGTTTTCCTTCCTCCCCGACCTCAGTGACGAACAGATCGCGCGGCAGATTCAGTACGCGCTGGACAACGGCTGGCCGATATCGCTCGAGTTCACGAGCGATCCCCATCCGCGGAACGCCTA
>JAQBPL010000081.1 GCA_028287545.1 Vulcanimicrobiota bacterium
AGAAGGAAGCAAGCAAGAAACCTCGGACCCATCACCCGATCCGGTAGCGTCCGCAAGGCTTACCCGCCCGACGCGCACCGCTGGCCAAAAACAAGGGGAGTCTATGTCCAGTTCGATGGCTCTGGCACCGAGCAGTCCACTGCGAAACCGTTGGTTACAACTGACCCTCGGCATCGTTGCCATGATCATGATCGCCAACCTTCAGTACGGTTGGACGCTCTTCGTCAATCCGATCAAAGACAAGTTCGCATGGTCGACAGCGGCCATTCAAGTCTCCTTCACCACCTTCGTCGTCATCGAGACGTGGCTCGTCCCGGTCGAAGGCTACATCATCGATCGCTTCGGTCCGAGCCGCATCACGATGGTCGGCGGCGTCCTCGTCGGGATCTCGTGGGTGATGTTCTCGATGGCGACGTCGCTGCCGGTGTTCTACCTCGGCGCAGCGATCGGCGGCGTCGGCGCCGGCATCGTCTACGGCTGCACGGTCGGCCAGGCGCTGAAGTGGTTTCCCGATCGCCGCGGGCTCGCGGCCGGGTTGACCGCCGCCGGGTTCGGTGCGGGCTCCGCGATCACGATCGTTCCGATCGCGCAGATGATCATCCACCAAGGCTACCAGCAGACGTTCCTGGTGTTCGGCATCGTTCAAGGCATCATCGTCGTGCTGATCGGCATGATCCTCCGTGCACCGTTGCCCGGCGAGGTTCCGGCGGCGGTCGCGTCGACGGCCCTCAAGCAGACGACCCGCGACTTCCGTCCGGGCGACATGCTCAAGACGCCGTTGTTCTACATCATGTATCTGGCGATGCTGTGCGTCGCGATCGGCGGCGTCATGGCGACCGCGCAGCTCGCACCGATCGCCAGAGACTACATCGTCGACGAAGTCCCCGTCACGCTGCTGCTGTTCACGCTTCCCGCACTGCAGTGGGCGCTGGTCTTCGACCGGATCCTCAACGGCCTGGCCAGGCCGGCCTTCGGGTGGCTCTCCGACAAGATCGGTCGAGAGAACACGATGTTCATCGCCTTCGGTGGTCAGGCGCTCATCATCTTGCTGTTCATCAAGGTCGCCTCGAACCCGATGCTCTTCGTGATCATGTCGGCGCTCGTGTTCTTCACCTACGGCGAGATCTTCAGCCTGTTCCCGTCGCTGAGCGCCGACACGTACGGCCGCAAGTTTGCCACCACGAATTACGGCCTGCTCTACACGGCGAAGGGCACCGCCGCACTCCTGGTTCCGTTCGCCAACATCCTCAAGGACGCGACCGGGAGCTGGGTGCCGATCTTCCAGACCGCGGCCGCATTGAACGTGTGCGCCGCGCTGCTCGCCATGTTCGTTATCAAGCCGCTCCGAGCCCGAAAGGCGCAGCAGGAAGCTGGCCTCGAGGGTCAACCCGGCATCACTCCGGCCGTCTCCACGACATAAGGAAAGGGTTCGACATGAAGTTGCTCCTCAGATCCGGGGTTCTCGCGGCGGCGTGCGCGCTCGCGCTCACGACGCTGCCCGCACCCGCCGCCGACACCCAGCTCACCGCCGAAGTCGCCTCCAGCGTCAAGCCGCCGTTCGAGCAGTTCGTCAAGATCTACGAGTCCAAACACAAGGGCTCCACGATCGCGGCGAAATATCTCGGCGGCGGCGTGATCCAAGCCGACGTCGAAGCCGACACGCCGATCGACATCGTCGTCGTCGGCAAGAACCAGACCGACAAGCTGACCGCGCACATCAACGCGCCGGTTGCGGTGCTCACGAACCGCGAAGTGCTCATCGTCCGGCGCGGCAACCCGGCGAAAATCACCGGTCTCAAAGACCTCGCGAAGCCCGGCGTCAAGGTCGGGATGGCGAACGGTTCGGGCTCGGCGGTCGGCACGCTCGCGCGAGCGGTCCTCAAGAAAGGCGCCGACGATCCTGCCCTCGGGTCCGATTTCCCGGTGAAGGTGCGCCAAAATTCACCGGCCTATTTCGATAAGCTGCAATCGGAAGAAGAAGTGATGACGGGGCTGGAAAAGGGCGAGGCCGACGTGGCGATCGGGTTCGTTTCCTCCGTCGATCCCTCGAAGTTCCAAGCGATCGCGATTCCGCCCCAGTACAACGTCGACTCCGTGTACTACATCTTCATCCCGAAGTCGGCGAAGAACGCGACGGCGGCGCAGGACATGGTGGCGCTGATGTCCAGCAAACAGGGCCAAACGATCCTTCACAGCCATCGTTACCTGCCGCCCCCGAAGTAACCGGCAGCTCGAGGAGCACATGCAGAAGGGCGCGGTACGAGACGTACCGCGCCCTTTGCGCGTGCCGGGTGCCTACTTCAGCGCGGCGGTGATCGGTATGCTGCCGAGCGTGATGCTGAAAAACTCCTGGAGTTTGAAGACGATCGAACAGGCGATCGCGGTCGCCGCCGACGGCGCGGCGCCGGCCGGGAGCGTTCGGAAGTCATCGACCTCGACGTGGATCGTGCCGGTCATCGCGCCGCTCTTCACCGGAAAGTTCAGCGTCGCAGCGTTGTTGAGCGGCAGGCTTTGTACGCCGAGGTTCGGCGCGTTTATCTGCGCCGAAAACGCTGCCTGAGGATCGGCCGCAGCATCGTCGCGCACGATCTGCACGTGAATGATGCCGGCTATGGAATGATCCGAGCCGACGGGAACAAGGGCCATCGATAAAACCACCCGTCTCGTGAAAAGTGAGAGCCCTTCCCTTTGCCGGGTTGGCCGCAGCGCCTTCCGCTAGTCGTATGCCCGGCGGAACGTCGCGTACATGTGCGGATAGTCCCGGTAGAACCAATTGCGGAAGCTGCGCCGCACGAGCGTCGAGGCGGTGACCGGCGAGGCGCCCTTCATCACGTAGTGCAAGCCGTCGAAGAAGTCCACCGAGTACTGCGGGTACGAGGCCATCGGCGCGAAGTTCGGCAGCGGCGCGAACGGCGTCGACGTCCACTCCCAGCCGTTGCCGACCAGGTCCTCGACCCCCCAAGCGCTCGCGCCGGCCGGCGACGAGCCGGCGGGTTCGGGATCGAAGCGGCGCCAGCCGAAGTTGCCGTGCCGCGCGGGGTCGGGCGCCTCGGAGCCCCAGGGGTGTGCGCGCTCGTCGCCGTGCGGCGTGCCGTACGCCGCGCGATGGTATTCGGCTTCAGTCATCAGCCGCGCGCCGCTCCAGCGTGCGAACGCCGCCGCCTGTTCCTGCGTCGCGTAGACGGGCCACGACCGCGGCAGCGGAAGATCCTCGAAGACCGCGCGCAGCATCCACTCACCGTCGCGCTCGAACCAGTTCGAGGGCACCCCTCCGCCGTCGCGCACGAACGCGAGATACTCGCCGTTCGTCACGTCGTACGCGTCGACGCCGAAGGCGCCCGTCTCGACGACCGTCTCCTCGAACTCGTTGTCCCACCCGAACGGGAGCGCATCGCGGCGCGCACCGAGCGTGGCGCGGCCGGCCGGGATCGCGATCGGATCGCGCTGCGGGCGCGCTTCGTCACGGTGGCTCTGGTGCGGCCCGCGCTGTTTCTCCCGCGCCAGCCGGTGCAGGATGTAGGTGAACGTCTCGTGGTGCATCTCTTCGTGCTCGAGCACGTTGTACGCCGCCTGCGCGCGCACCAGCCGCGGATTCGTCGGATCGTCGAGCTGGGCGCTCGCGAACGCGTCGAAGATCGCGTCGTCGCAGGCGCGCGTGAACGCCTCGATCTCGGCGCGCGGGGGCCACGCCGCGCGCTTGTGCTGCGCCGCCACCGTCAGGTCGCGCGGATCGATCCCGCGATTGAAGAGGCGTTCGAAGTCCGGATTGATCGACGGGCGTTCAAGCGCATCGCGCACGAGCGTGATGAAGGCGAAGCCCGGAATGTGTCCGTCGTAGAAGACGAACGGATGGCGCAGCGGGATCGGCGCGTCTTCGTATGCGTCCGGCGCGATCGCGGCGAACAGGCCGGCGGTTCGGCGGCGGTTCTCCCGATAGCGCGAGGCCATGGCGTGACGGTCGAGGCTGGCGGCAGCGAGCGTGTCCACGCTCGCGCATTTACCCTACTGGGGCCGCGATCCCGCGCGCGGCCAGGAACAGGTCGACTGCCGCGACCGTCATCGGCCGGGCGAAGAGGAAGCCTTGCACCCGGTCGCAGCGTTCCTGGCGCAGGAAAGCGAGCTGTTCAATCGTCTCGACCCCTTCGGCGCACACCTCGAGCCCCAGGCTGTGTGCCATTGCGATCACCGTCCGCACGATCGTGGCGTCTTCCGGCTCCACCAAGACGTCGCGCACGAACGACTTGTCGACCTTGAGGCAGTCCAGACGGAAACGGCGGAGGTAGCCGAGCGAGGAGTACCCGGTGCCGAAATCGTCGACGGCGCGCCGAATCCCGATCCGCCCCAGCTCCTCGAGAATCTGCACGGAGAGCGCGGCGTCGCTCATCGCGACCGACTCCGTGATCTCCACCTCGAGGTGCCCGGGCTGGATCCCGGTCCGTTCGAGGACCTCGCGCACCTTGGCGGCGAGGCTCGGCTGGTGGAACTGCCTTCCGGAGAGGTTGACCGCGAGCCGCAGTTCGGGGACGCGTTCCTGCCAGACGCGGAGCTGGCGGCAGGCCGTTTCCAGCACCCACTCGCCGAGCGCCACGATGAGCCCGCTCATCTCGGCGTTCGGGATGAAGTCGTCGGGCTGCACGAGGCCGAGCTGCGGGTGTTCCCAGCGGACCAGCGCTTCGAGCGCGACGACGCGCTCGCCGGTGATGTCGAATTGCGGCTGGTAGTGGATCACGAACTCGTTGCGGTCGAGCGCTTTGCGCAGCAGCTTCTCCTGCGCGATGCGGGTCTGCAACGACGCCCCGAGCGAGGGGTTGAAGAACTGGTGCGTGTTGCGGCCGCGTTCCTTCGCGCGGTACATCGCGACGTCGGCGTTTTTCACCAGCTCGTCGACGTCGTTGCCGTCGTCGGGATAGACCGCGATCCCGATCGACGTCGTGACGAACTGTTCGTGACCGTCGATGGTCAGCGGCTGATCGATCGCCGCGACGATCCGCTGCGCCAGCGTGTCGAGCCGCGCTGTCGTCGGATCGCCGGGGATCAGGACGATGAACTCGTCGCCGCCCATGCGCGCGACGAGGCCGTCGCCCCCGACCACGCCGGTGAGCCGGTCACCGATCGAGCGCAGCAGACGATCGCCGAGCGCATGGCCGAGCGTGTCGTTGATGTCCTTGAAGCGATCGAGGTCGAGAAACATCACGGCGACGCGCGCGTGGCCGTCGCGAGCCCGGTCGAGTTCGTCGCGCAGGCGCTCGGTGAACCAGGTGCGATTCGGAAGCGTCGTGAGCTGGTCGTTGTAGGCGAGGTGTTTTAGGCGCGCACGCGAGCGGCTGCGCTCGATCGCCGAACCGACCAGCGCTCCCATCAGCTGCACGAGGTCGCGGTCGCTGGCGGTGAACGGGAGCTCGCGCGGCCGCGCCGCCGCGAACGAGAGCGCGCCGTAGCGCGCGCCGCCGACTTCGATCGCCGTGCCGATGTACGAAAGCGGGGCGTCCTCACCGGGTTCCGGCGCGGAGAGATCGCGCAAGCCCACCAGGTCCTCGAGGGCGAGGGCACCGTCCGTCGCAAGCGAGAGCCGGGCCAGTTTGCGCGGTATTCCCACGCCGACCATCGCGATCGTCCGGTCCGCTTCGGCGTCGTAGATCGCGCCCGAGGTCATCCGCAGCAAGCGGCATCCCGCGTCGATCGTCGCCGCGATCTGGTTCTCGGCGGTCGCGTTCGCCGCGGCCGCGACCAGGTACAACTCGCGCAGCCGGTCGTTCTGTTCCGCGACGGCGCGCTCGGCCTGCCGGATCGCGCTCAGATCGCGGAACAGCAAGTGGACGCCGGCGATCTCGCTGCGGAAGAAGAGCGGGATCATCGTGGCGAGCACCGGGTAGGGCGTACCGTCGGCGCGCAGCGCGCCGACCTCGATGCTCGACGCGCGCCCCGCCGTCGCGCGATAGAACACTTCTCGCGCATCGCGGACGTCGGCGTTCGCGAAGAGTTCGTCGACCGAGCGCCCGACCAGCGATGCGGTTCCGCGCAGTCCGCGACCCGCCGCCGCGTTCGCGCGCGTGACGACGCCGTCGAGCGAGAGCGCGAGCATCGCATCGGGACTTTCCTCGAAGAGCGAGCGGAAACGCTCCTCGCTCTCGAGTGCGGAGGCGCGCGTTGCGACCAGGTCGCTCACGTCGTCGATCAGCGAGACGACGTGGACGTCGCCGTCGATCGGCATCGTCGAGCTGAACCAGCGGCAGTTGATGACCCGGCCGTCGCGGGTCACGTTGCGATGCTCGTTGATCGAAGTTCCGCTGCCGGCGAGCAGTTCGCCGACCGCGCGCAACACGCCGCGCGTATCGTCGCCGTCGATCAGCCCGATCTCGGCGAACGTCTTGCCGCACACCTCGTCGCTGCGCCAGCCGAAGATCGCCTCGGCGCGCGCCGACCACTCGACGATGCGGTAGTCGGCATCCCAGCGGACGAAGCCGAGCGAGGTGTTGTCGGTATACGCCTGCAGCAGACGCTGCGCGAACTGCAGTTCGCGGCGCAGCCAGTCCGCGTCGCTCGGCCAGGTCCCGTCCGCTTCGCGATGGAGGTTGACGCCGACGACCTCTTGGCCCCCGAGCCGGTGCGTGACGAGCGTGTAGCGGTCTTCCCCTTCGAGGGGCAGCAGGCCGGACGCGAAGACGCGCCCCTCGAGAAAAGCGCGTTCCAGCAGCGGATCGATCGCCTCGGCGGCGCGGGCCGAGAACTCGCCCAGGCGCCGTCCGGCCAGATCGGCCGGAAGAGCGCCGAAGAGCCGGGCCGCGGGCAGGTTGAGCCCGACCAGCCGGTGCTCCCGATCGAAGGCGAGCAGTGCGTCGTACCAGCCGTCGGCGAAGCGTTGCCAGAGGTCCACGTTACAGAAAAGTTCGGCCGTCGGCGGGCGTTTCGACAGCAGGAAAGGCCCGCGGGCTCCTGGAGGTCAGAGGCTCAGGTACGATCGCAGCCCCGCGACGCCGCCCTCCCGGCCGAATCCCGACTCGCGATAGCCGCCGAAGGGCGAACTGGGATCGAATTGGTTGAACGTCGAGCACCACACGACGCCGGCCTGGAGCCGCTGCGCGACGTACATGGACTTGGACCCCTTGTCGGTCCACACGCCTGCCGAGAGTCCGTACGGCGTGTTGTTCGCCTTCTCGATCGCCTCGTCGGCCGTGCGGAACGTCATCACCGAGAGCACGGGGCCGAAGATCTCCTCGCGCGCAATGCGGTGCGATTGGGCGACCCCGGTGAAGAACGACGCCCGGAAGAAGAACCCGCGCTCCGGCAGCGCGCAGCTCTGCTGGTGCAGGACCGCGCCTTCGGCGACCCCGCTCGCGACCAGTTCGGCGATCTTCGCGTGCTGGGCGGCGGAGTTGATCGCGCCGATGTCGGTGTTCTTGTCGAGCGGATCGCCGACGCGCAGCGTCTCGATGCGAGCCTTGAGCTTCGCGACGACCTCGTCGTGCACCGATTCCTGGACCAGCAGACGAGAGCCCGCGCAGCAGACATGACCTTGATTGAAGTAGATGCCGTTGACGACACCTTCGATCGCCTGGTCGAGCGGCGCGTCGGCGAAGACGATGTTGGCCGCCTTTCCGCCGAGCTCCAGCGTGAGGCGTTTGCGCGTGCCGGCCAGGGTGCGCGCGATGATTTTGCCGACCTCGGTCGAGCCGGTGAAGGCGATCTTGTCGACGTCCGGATGAGCGACCAGCGCAGCGCCGGTGCGCCCGTCGCCGGTGACGATGTTCACCACGCCCGGCGGGAGCTCGGCCTCGGCGCAGATCTCGGCCAACAGCAGCGCGGTGAGCGGCGTCGTCTCCGCCGGCTTGAGCACGACCGTGTTTCCGCAGGCGATCGCCGGCGCGATCTTCCACGCCGCCATGAGCAGCGGAAAATTCCATGGCACGATCGATCCGACGACCCCGACCGGCGCGGGATCCGGCGACCCCGCGACGGCGTAGCGCAGCTTGTCGGCCCAGCCCGCGTAATAGAAGAAGTTGGCCGCCGCCTGAACGACGTCGAAGTCGCGCGACTCCTTGATCGGCTTGCCGCCGTCTTTGGACTCCAGCACGGCAAGCTCGCGCGAACGCTCGGTGATCGCGCGGGCGATCCGGTAGACGTACTTCGCACGGTCGGCGGGACGCATCGGCTTCCAGACGCGCTCGTACGCCTCGCGCGCGGCGGCGACTGCGCGGTCCACGTCGTCGGGGGTCCCGACGGCCACTTGAGCGAGTTCGGCTTCGGTCGCCGGGTCGATCGTGGCGAACGTCTCGCCGCCTGACGACGGGATCCACCGGCCGCCGATGTAGTGATCGTAGCGCGGCGCGATGCGGACCGGCGTGGTTTCCAGGGATGGAGCGTAGGCGAGGGCCATGCCGGTCGCCTTCGGCGTGCGGATCGGCGTCAACTACCGCCGGCCGTTCGGGGCGGATGATTCGTCGCCCGGCAGCCAGCGGCGCAAGATGCGGCGCAGATCGGCGAGCGCCACCGGCTTCGAGACGTAGTCGTCCATCCCGGCGGCCAGACACGCCTCGCGGTCCGCGTCCTGCGCGTTGGCCGTCATGGCGACGACGACCGTGTGCGTGCGGGTGCGCAGCTCGGCGCGCCGGATCGCCGTCGTGGCGTCGTAGCCGTCGAGGACCGGCATCTGCACGTCCATGAAGATCAGATCGAGGCGCTCCCGGGCGTGCGCCTCGACGGCTTCCGCGCCGTTCGCGACGACGAGCGGCTCGAACCCCAGCCGTTCGAGCTGCCGCGTGGCGAGGCGCTGATTGACCGGGTTGTCCTCGACGACCATCACGCGCTCCGGACGGGCAGCCGCACGAGGCTCCGTGGCGACCGCCGCCGACCGGGCCGCACGTTCTCCCACGACATCGGCGATCGCGTCGTACAGCGACGACTGCGACGCCGGCTTGACGAGAAACGCCGCGAAGCCGGCCGCCCGCGCGCGTGCCGCCAGCGCTCCGTCGTCGTGCGCGGTGATCATCACCAGGCCGGTCCGCTCGAGCAACGGATGCGCTCGGATGGCCCGCCCCAGCGACAGCCCGTCGGTGCTTCCCAACCCGTAGTCGATCAGCACGTTGTCGTACGGCTCACCGCGCTCGGCAGCCCAGGTCAAGTGGCGCAGCGCCGTCTCGGCGTCGCCGACCTTGTGCGCGTGCACGCCCCATCCTTCGAGGGTCCGCCGGAGCAGTTCCAGCGTGTGCGGATCGTCTTCGACGACGAGCGTCCGCGTGCCGCGCAGATTTCGCGCGCGCGGGACCGTCCCGCCGGTGCGGCTGCTGGCGAACGGGATCGTGAACCAAAACGTCGAGCCGCGGCCGACGGCGCTCGTCACGCCGATCTCGCCCTCCATCAGGCGCACCAGGCGCCGCGTGATGGTGAGGCCGAGCCCCGACCCGCCGAAGCGCCGGGTCGTCGACATGTCGGCTTGGCGAAACGGTTCGAACAGCAGCGCCAGCATGTCGGGCTCGATGCCGAC
>JAQBPL010000082.1 GCA_028287545.1 Vulcanimicrobiota bacterium
CCGGGCCAGCGGGCGGAGACGTAGGAGCCGTCGCGCACGACGAAGGCGGGTCGCGCGTCCGCTGCGGAGTCACGTGCGGTGCCGTCGATCTTGCGGTCGTAGTCGGGCGCTCCCGGTTGCGGTTCGCAGAAGTCGGCCGGTTTTTCGAGCGCGCGCGTCACCTCTGCTTGAACGGAGCGATAGCCCGGAGTTTCGCCGGGTGCGTCAGCGTACGTACGATAGTACAGCGGATCCCAGAAGCGGGCGACTCGGCCGATGCCGGCGGCGAGGCGTTCTTGGCGCCACGTCAGCGCCGTTGTCGCGCGGCCGTACAGGACGGAACGTCCGGTCTTCGCCGAGGTGCTGCGCGCCGCGAGGACCACTCCGTGGCAGATCGCCGCGACGGGTTTTCCCGCGTCGAAGAATTCGGCGACGAGACGCTGCAGCGTCGCGTCTTCTAAATACGCGCGCATGCCGCGGGCGCGGTGACCGCCCGGAAGCAACACGGCGTCGAAGGCGTCGGCGCGTACGTCGCCGTATCGCAGCGGCTGCGCGTACGCCGGGTCACGTTCGAGTTCGTCGTACGCGGTGCGCGCGTCGCGGTTCGCTCGCAGCGCCAGCCCCATGACGCGGATCTTCTTCAGCAACGGGATCCAGCCCCAAGGGTCGAGTCCTTCGCCGGTGATCATCAGCGGATCGCACGCGGCGCGTTCGCCGTGCGGCGTCGCGAAGACGACGTCGTGGCCGGCGCCGCGGAGGATCTTCCAACTGACCGCGGCTTCGGTCGGGTCGAAATCTCGCGCCGGGAGCGGGATCAGGACGCGGATTTTGCGATCTCCTCAACGGCCCAGGAGGCCCAGTCGGCCATCGCCGATTCGTAGCGGATACCGGCTTCGATCGCAATCCGGCTCATGCGGTCCTCCGGGTCGTCGGACGGGATGATCGCCGCGATCGTCTCGTAGCGCGCGAGCCGCTCGCGGTGGCGTCCGCCGATCTCACGCAGATACTTCGACGCTTCGTCGGGCGGCAGCAGCCACAGGAAAAACACGCGCAGCATCCGCTCCGTGCGCACGCTCTCAGAGGGAATCGTGTCGCGCATCCAGCGCCTCACTTCATCGAGGCCCTCGACGGTTGCGGCGTACGTCTTGCTGCCGCGCGCGCCCGCGCCGCTCTGGCGGATGAGGCCAGCCGTCTGGAGCTTCGCCAGTTCCGGATAGATCTGGCTGTGCTTGGTCGGCCACACATGGGCCAGGCTCTCGTCGAAGGTGCGGGTGAGCTCGTAGCCGGTGCACTCCCTCTGGGCGAGCAATCCGAGCAGCGCGTGCCCGAGCGTTCCTATCGCCACGGCAAGGCCCTTGACATGTAACTGTTTACATGTAATAACCTACACATCGCTCGCACCATACCACGGCGACTCGTGATCCGCAAGGAGACGCCAATGACCACCGCCTCCCCGCTCCCCGATTTGGAAGACCCGTTCGCGGCCCCGGTGACGCACGAGGTCGACGCGGTGGACCTTCCGGTGCTCGGCGCGATACCGCCCGAACTGGCCGGACGGTTCTTCCGCAACGGTCCCAACGCGCGTCCGAGCGCGCTGATCGGCCACCCGTTCCTCTCCGACGGCATGCTGCACGGACTCCGGCTCCAGAACGGGCGCGCGCAGTGGTATCGCAACCGTTGGGTGCGCACGCGCTCCTTCAACGGCGAGACGTCGTACCTGCGTGCAGACGGATCGATCGACCTCACCGCGGCCGTCGCGAACACGAGCGTGATCGCGCACGCCGGCCGCATCCTCGCGCTGGTCGAGTCGTCCTTTCCCTACGAGGTCACGCCCGAACTCGAGACGGTGGGCCCGCACGACTTCGGCGGGCGATTGAAGACGCCGTTCACTGCGCATCCGAAGCGCTGCCCGCGCACCGGCGAACTGCACGCGTACGGCATGAGCATGAACCCGCCGGGCCTCACCTATCACCGGATCGCCGCCGACGGCACGCTGGCACAAAGCCGCCACATCGACGTCCCGGGCGTGACGATGATGCACGACTTCGCGCTGACCGACCAGCACGTGGTCTTTCTCGACCTGCCGGTCGTGTTCGACCTGGCGCTGGCGAGAGCCGGAACGATGCCGTTCCGCTGGAGCGACGAGTACGGCGCACGCCTCGGCGTACTGCGCCGCGACGATCCGTCCGCGGAAGTCCGCTGGTTCGCGATCGAGCCGTGCTATGTGTTCCACGTGCTCAACGCCTACGAGCACGGCGAGACGATCGTGCTCGACGCGGTGCGTTATCCCGAACTCTGGCGCCGCCACGGCCTCGAGTTTCGGGCGAGCATGCTGCACCGCTGGACGATCGACGTCACCGGAGGCACCGTCGCGGAGACGACGCTCGACGATCGCGCGGTCGAATTTCCGCTCGCCGACCCGCGCCGCACAGGCGGCGCGTACCGCTACGGCTACGCGATTCAGACCGACGAGCATTGCCGCGGCGTGGTCACCAAGTTCGACGTCGCGAACGGCGCATCGTGGACGTACGACTTCGGTGCGCAAAGCCGGACCGGCGAGGCCGTGTTCGTCCCCGCCGCGGACGACGCGATGGAAGACGCGGGCTGGCTGATGAGCTTCGTCTACGACGCCGCGCGCAAAGCCAGCGACTTCGTGATCCTCGACGCAAGCGATCTGCACCATGTCGCGACCGTCGCGCTGCCGCAGCGCGTGCCGTACGGTTTCCACGGAGCCTGGATCGCCGATGCTGCGCTCTAAGCCACAGGCCGGCTCGGGTGCCGCCGCGCCGCGCTTCGCCGGGCTCTATCGGAGCCTCACGATCAACGTCGTGCTGCCGCTGATCGTCGCGCAATGGCTGCTGCACCAAGGCCGCTCGCCGGTCGTCGCACTCGGCATCGCGGCCCTCTTTCCGCTCGGCGACGGCCTCGTGAGCGCGCTGCGGCGGCGCCTCGATCTGCTCAGCGTCGCGTCGCTCGCGGCGCTCGTCGTCGGCATCGCGCTCTCGTTCGCGACCAACAACGCGGCGTTCGCGATCGCCGAGAAGTCGGCGTTCACCGGCCTGTTCGGCGTCGCGTTCCTCGGCTCGCTGCTGTTCCCGCGCCCGCTCATCTTCCATCTGGGCCGCGAGTTCAACACGGCCGGAGATCCCGCGTCGCAGGCCGCGTGGGACGCGAATTGGTCGATTCCGGGCTTCCGCCGCGTGGTGCGGGTGATGACCGCCGTATGGGGACTCGGGCTGCTCGCGGAGGCGGGACTGCGGATCGTCGTCGCGCTTACGATGACGCCCGCCGTCGCGATCGTCGTCTCGCCCGTTCTCGCGATCGGAGCGATCGCGCTGTTGATCCTGTGGACGAGGCGGTACGCGGCGCGAGCGCGCCGGCGAGCAGCAGCGTTCTCCTAGGAACGCACTATCTTGTTCCTAAGGTAGTACGATGGACGCGCTTTTACGAGCCCGACTACTCGAGCGTGGTCTTCGACTCGAATACGCTACGCTGGCCTGGAACGTTGTCGGAGTCGTGCTGGTGCTCTGGGCCGCCTTCGCCGCAAGATCGGTTGCGCTCGCCGGCTTCGGGCTCGATTCTCTCATCGAGATCGTTGCGTCGATCGTCGTCGTGTGGCAGTTGACCGGCGTTGATGCCAATCGCGAGCGACGCGCGTTACGGCTGATTGGGGCAGCCTTCTTTGCGCTTGCGATCTATGTGCTCGTGCAGTCGGTTTACGTGCTGCTGGTGCAGCTGCGCCCAAGCCCATCGCCGGCTGGTATTGCTTGGTTGGCCCTGACGGTCGTTGCGATGCTGGCTCTTGCTTACGGAAAGCGCGTCACGGGTGACGAGCTGGAAAATCCGGTTCTCTCGACCGAAGCGCGCGTCACCTTCATAGATGCCATTCTCGCTTTCGCCGTACTTGTTGGTCTCGTCCTGAATGCGATGGCCGGGTGGTGGTGGACTGACCCGATCGCCGGCCTAGTGATCGTCTACTACGGCTTTCGCGAGGGGCTTCACGCTTGGAACGAAGGGGCTTGAGCGCTCCGCGCCGATCGCCGCGAACGCGGTACTCTCGCTACATCCCTTTGGTCACGATGTGCGGCGTGACGACGATGTAGAGGTTCGTCGAGGTCTTCGTGTCGCGTCGCACCCGGAAGAGCCCGCCGATCAGAGGGATGTCTCCGAGGACCGGAAGCTTCAGCAAATTCGCGATGTCGATCTGCTGAATCAGGCCGCCGATCACGAACGAGTCTCCGTCCTTGACGGTCGCCGTCGTCTGCGCTTGCCGTTGGCTGATTTGCGGAAAGCCGGATACGTACGCCGTGACGCTCGAGACTTCCGAGAAGACGTGCGACGTGACGTAGCCGTCAGAAGAGATGCGCGGCAGGATCTGAAGGTTGACGCCGACGTTGACGTACTGCACCTGCTGCTGGACCGCGCTCACGCCGGAGATGACGATCGACGTGGGGACGGGAATTGCATCGCCGGTGAGGATCGACGCCGGTGTCCCGTTGAGGGCGAGGATCCGGGGTTTTGCCAGCAGCCGCCCATGACCGCTGGTGATCTGGGCGTAGACCGCCGCGGAGAACGAGACTTGGCCTTGCCCCGACTGCAGGTTCTTGATCTCGTACGACGCGGACGCGATGCTTTTCCCGAGATCGATTCCGAGATCTTTCGTCGCGCTGTCGTCCAGCTCGACGATCTGCGTCTCCAGCAAGACGCTGCTGAGCGGTTGGTCCAACTTGGCAATCGCATCCTTGAACGCCGCATTCTGCTCGGCCGTACCGAAGAGAACGATCGCATTCAAGCGCCGATCAATTGCGACGGTCTCGGTGAGTCGCTGACCGAATCCTTGGCCTCCGGCTGAGGCGTTCAGCATCACGTTCGAAGAGCCCAAGGTGTTCTGGAACGAACTGCCGCCGAGCGTCGTTCCGCCGCCGAGCAGCGTCCCGCCGATCCCGCCGCCGAACGATGACGCGCCGCTGAGATTCGCCGACTGCGCGATGAAGTTGTCGTTTGGGGCTACGCCCTGGCCCGCACCCGGGACCAATATTCCGACGATCTCGCTGACGTCGGCGTACTTGAGCGGAACCACCTCGACGGATTGCTGACCCCGCGGGCTGGGGCTTGGCGGGAGGCCCAGCGTTTGCTGCAGAGGCGTCGAAAACGCGCCCGCATTCGATGGCACGGGTGAGGGCGAGGGCGCCGGGTTCGCGCCCGCCACGCCGATCGAGAGCGTCTGCCCCGAGCCGACCGACACGTCGACGTTCGATGGAGCGCTGAGATGGAGCGCGATCCCCAGCACGTCACCCATTGCGACGAAGTTGGCGCCCACGATCTTCCCGGAGCCGCCGACGCCGGGCGGCGCGGACGCAGCGCGTGTCGTGCCGGGAAGCAGCACGGTGACTTCGTTCGAGCCGTTCCCAACGACGCGATACTGCGGCACGCCGCCGGTGAACACGATGACGATTCGTGACGCACCGTTCGCTTGCGCTTGGATGCTGGCGCCGGTCACCACAGGCGCGCCAAACGCCGGCTTGCCGGTGCTCCCGAAGATGAAGACCATCGAGAGCACCGCCGAAAGAACGGGTGAGATGAACCGAGGAAATGTGGTCATCGCAATGCGGTTATCTCCGTCCGTTGGAGCCGCAGCAGTTCGGCAAGTCCTTATTGAGTCGCGTTGTTCGAAGTCCCTTCCGTGCGACGTTCTATCGCGGCGACGGCAGATCCTTAAAAGCCTTCGTTCTTCTGGGTCTTACGGCAGTCGCACGTTCGTGGGTCCCGCGTGTTCGCGGGTCCTTCGGCCCTATGCGCGTTCGCTCGTTCTGTCTATCATCGCAGACGGGTAAAACCCGTTCGTGATTCGCGGTGCGATGCACGAGCGGCAGAATAGCTTTGTGCCCACGCATCATCTGTTTCGAGTGCTCCGACGAGCGCGTGAACGTCGTGTGTTCGTGCGTCTCAGCTGAGCGCTGTTTCGTCGTGTCGTTATAAGTCGAGAACTGCGCCGACGCGGCTTGCGCTTTCTCTGTTTTTTCGCGCCGTCTCCGCAGATGGTTTCTTTGACGCGCACTGACGGGCTCGACTATCTGCTGAAGTAACGAGGAAGTAGGCGAACCATGTTCCGACGAGCTCTGATCTTGACCGTGGCTGTGATCGCGTTCCAGCCATTCCCTGTAACCGCCGCAGTGCCGAACAGTCCGGTAATGCCCTGCGGAATCCCTGAGCAAACCATCCGCAACGTTCAAGGCCAATTAGCGGAAGTTGCTAACTTGAACAACGGCGGGCTTTTCCAGCCGAGTCAAATGTGGTCGGCCGTCGTCGATCGGGACGGAAAAGTGTGCTCGGTGCTGGCAAACTCGCTCGATGCGTGGCCAGGAAGCCGGGCGATCGCGCTGGCCAAGGCGTTCACCGCCAATGGTTTCAGTAATCACGTTCTCGCGTTCTCGACGACGATGCTCTATCAAGCGACGCAGCCCGGCGGATCGCTGTGGGGACTCAACGAATCGAACCCCTTCAACCCTGCCGCTCTGCAAACGAATGCGCTCACGAACGCGATCGTCGGCGGCATCATCACGTTCGGCGGCGGAGTCGCACTGTATTCGGGCGGAGCGGTCATCGGAGGGTTGGGACTGAGCGGCGATACATCGTGCGCCGATCACGTGATCGCCTATCGGATGCGGAAACGGGCACATCTCGATGGGATCCCCACCGGGAAAGTCCCGAGCGACAACATCAGCTATATCGGGGGCCCTGTCACCGCCGGGCAACCGTTCTTGCAGCCGCACTGCTTGCCCAGCGACATCGCGCCGGCAAACATCTGAGCCGATATTCGCTGGTCATCCGCTAGGAAGCGGCGGCGGCGCCGATCGCGGAGTCGAGGAGCGCCCCGACCGCTTCCGGGCTCATCGGGCGATAGAAATGGAACCCTTGCGCGAACTCGCAGTCTAGGGCGATGAGTTCCCGCGCCTGGCGTTCCGTCTCGACGCCCTCGGCGACGACGTCGATGCCGTACGATTGCGCGAGCTGGATCAGCATGCGCACGATCGGCGCGCTGCCGAGGCCGCCGTCGGCGCTCTCGACGAACGAGCGGTCGATCTTGAGCGCGTCGAACGGCAGCTGGTGCAGATAGCGCAGCGACGAGTAACCGGTGCCGAAGTCGTCGATGCACAGGTGCACGCCGGTCGCGCGCAGCCGCGCGAGCGAGCCGAGCGAAAGCGTGTTCGAGCGAATCACCGCCGACTCGGTGATTTCGAGCACGACGTCGTCGGAAGAGAGGCCGAAGCGGCGCAGGTTGCGGGCCACGAACGCGTCGAGGTCCGGCTCGAGCACTTCCTGCACGGAGAGGTTCACGTGCATCCGCAGATCGAGCAGCGGCGCGCGCCGGCGCCATTCCGCCAAGCGGCGGCACGCGTCGACGAAGACGTAGCGCCCGATCGGCACGACGAGGCCGACGTCTTCTGCGAGCGGGATGAACTCGCTGGGCATCACGTCGCCGGTGATTGGGTTCTTCCAGCGCACGAGCGCTTCGAAGCCGGTGATGCGCTGATTGTCCAGGCGGACGATGGGCTGGTACTCGACGCTGAACTGTTCGCCTTCGATCGCCGCGCGCAGATCGCTGGTGAGCGCCAGCCGGCGCGTCGCCTCGTAATGCATGTGGTGATCGAAGAACGCATGCCGGCCGCGCCCGAGCGACTTCGCGTGATACATCGCGGTGTCCGCGTTGCGCAGAACTTCCTCGATCTTCTCTTCGGTCGGTTCGATGACTGCGATCCCGATCGAGGCGGTGTTGTAGACCGAGCGGCCTTCGATGAGCATCGGCGCGACGAGCGCGTCTTGAATCGTCTCGACGGCGTCTTCGATGTGGCCGAGGTCGTGACGGTGGGTCAGCAGCAGCGCGAACTCGTCGCCGCCGATGCGCGCGATGAAGTCGTCGGCACCGACCGTCGCGC
>JAQBPL010000108.1 GCA_028287545.1 Vulcanimicrobiota bacterium
ACGCCGCGCGCCCAGCGACGCGCCCGCGCCGTACGACAGCCCGCGCTTGACGCGAATCTCCTGGTTGAGCCGGCCGCTGTAGCCGGAGAGCACCGCCGTCGCGACCGTGCCGGCGTAGTAGTCGGGGGAACTGCGCCGGATCGTGACGCGGCCGGCGACGAGCGCGGTGCGGCCGGAATCCGGTTTGTCGACGATGACGACCTGCGCGCGCGGCGGCGGGATCGCGCCGTCGGGACGCGCAGCCTGTGCCGTATCGCCGGCACGCCACCCGCCGAGCTCGCGCTCGGCGAGCGCAAACGCGTCGTCGGGACTGATGTCGCCGCCGATCACCAGCACGGCGTCGTCGGGCCGGTAGAATCGTTCGTGAAACCAGGCGACGCGATCGCGGCCGAGCGCGGCGAGCGTCGCCGCGGTTCCGGCCAGCGGATGACCGTACGGCGCGCCGCCGTACGCCACGCGCTGCGCGGTCAGGCGCGCGACGGCGCTCGGGTTCGCATAGGTCAGCGCGAGATCCGAGATCGACTTCGTGCGCACGCGTTCCACGTCGCGCGGCGTGAAGGCCGGCTGCCGAACGACGTCCTTGAGCAGCGCGAAGGCCTGCGGAAACGCGGGCGTCGTCGCGGTGACGCCCACCACCGAGGCGTCGTAGCCGGAGGCGGCGTCGAGCCGCGCACCGAGCGCGTCGATCGCCGCCGCCAGATCGGTCGCACCGCGCGTCGTCGTGCCCTGCGTGATCAACGCCGCGGTGAGCGCCGAGAGACCGGCCTCGTCTTCGCGTTCGGCGGCGCCGCCGGCGCGGATCACGAGCTGCGCCGCGATCAGCGGCAGGTTGCGCAGTTCGAAGACCACGACGCGCAGCCCGTTGTCCAGCACGCGCTCGACGGGCGCGGGAAGCAGGGCATCGCGCGGCGGCCCGGCGACCGGCATCGCATGCGACGCGGTCACTGCGGCAGATACTCGATGACGGTGCGGTTCTCGGCGCGCAGGTACGTCTGCGCGACCCGCATGACGTCGGCGGCCGTTACCGCGAGGTAGCGGTCGAGGTCGGCGTTCACCACGCCCGGATCGCCGCGTTCCGTCGTCGCATGCACCAGCGCGAGCGCGATGCCGCTCGCCGTCTGCCGCGAACGCACCAGGGCGCTGGCGATCTGCGTCTGAACGCGCGCGAGTTCCGCTGGCGACGGCGGCTCGCTGCGAACCCGCTCGAGTTCTACCGCGAGCGCCGCACGCGCATCGGCGAGCGCCACCCCCCGCGCGCACGTCACGCGTGCCCCGAAGAGTCCCGGCTGCTCGCGCAGATCCGCCGACGCCCAGGCGCTCGTCGCCAGCTGCTTGTCGTAGATGAGCGACGTGTAGAGCCGCGAGGAGCGGCCCGCGCCGAGCAGCGCTTCGAGCACGTCGAGCGCCGCGGCGTCGGGATGCGAAGCGGCCGGAATGTGATAGGCCTCTTCCGCCGCGGCCAACGGCACGTTCGCGGCGCGATGCGTGTACGTGCGCTCCGCCGTCTGCACCGGTTCGGTCGCGAGCACGCGCGGGATCGGCGTCCGGGGCGTTGCGATCGGCCCGAAGTACCGGTCGATCCAGCGCAGCGTCTCGTCGACGTCGAGATCGCCGGCGACCACCAGCATGGCGTTGTCGGGACGGTAGTACGTCGCGTGGAACGCGACCACGTCCTCGAGCGCGGCGGCGTTGAGCTCCGCCGGGCTGCCGATCACGCCGCGCCGGTACGGGTGCACCGTGAAGGCTTCGCGATTGACCAATTCGTCGAGCATCCCGTACGGTTCGGCCAGGATGCGCTGATCGTACTCACCGATCACGACGTCGCGCTCGGTCGCGAAGTTCCCCTCGTTCACCGTCAGCGAGGCGAGCCGGTCCGCTTCGGCCCACAGCAATCGCTCGAGGTGGTTCGACGGCACGACCTCGTAGTAGTTGGTGATGTCTTCCGAGGTGAAGGCGTTGTTGAAGCCGCCGACGTCTTCGGTCAGCCGGTCGATCGTCTCGGGTGCGGTGCGCGAGGTGCCCTTGAACATCAAGTGCTCGAAGAGGTGCGCGAAGCCGGAGCGTCCCGGCGGATCGTCCTTGCCGCCGACGCGGTACGCGACGTTGATCGCCACCGACGGAACGCGGCCGTCGGGCACCAGGATCGCGCGCAGGCCGTTGGCAAGCGTGCGGTCGACAAAGCGGATCGGGGCGACGTGGATCGCCGAAGCGGAGATCGTTGGAAGTGCGGTCACGGGCTCTCCGCTTCATCCCCACCCGACCCCCGCGTCCCTTCCTAGCGGAGGGCTGCCGCCGGCGTGAATGGGGGTCGTGAGCGTATCCGCGAGGCGAGGAGCACCCGAACCGGCCGGGAACCGTGACATGGTGGCGCAGCCATTGCGATACACCGTCCTGCTCGACCCTGATCCCGACGGCGGCTTCACCGTCACCGTCCCGGCGATCCCGTCGGTGGTCACCGAGGGCGATACCCGCGACGAGGCGCTGGCGAACGCTCGCGAGGCGATCGCCCTGGTGCTCGAAGCAATGGCGGCAGACGGCGAAGCGCCGCCCGTCCAAATCGGCGAGGTCCAGATCGAGCACGTCGAGATCCTCGTGTAAGAGGATTCTCTCTTCGGCTCGACGAGCGTGTGCGCACTCGCCAAAAAGGTTCGCACGCCCGGTACAAGCACCCGATGGACGCGCGACGACCGTCCCTCTTCATCCCACGAAGACACTCAGGCTCAAAACGCTTCTGGCGATCGCGGACGACGCGCAAGTAACAGCGGCGGAGCTCCGGGAGAGTAGCCGCTGAGCGCATTGACAATCGAACATGTGTTCGATACGATCGGCGTCCGATGGCCGTCGACCCCCTCCCCTCGGCAGGCTCAGGACAGGCGTTCGCGGCGTTGCGCGAGCGGCTCAACCGCGAACACCGTGAGGCGACCGCGGCGGCCTTCGCGCTGGGCGACGAGGCGCTGGTGCGCACGGAATTGGCCGGCCTCGACGCCGCGCTCGGCGGCGGTTTCCCGCGCGGCACGATCGGGACCATCGAAGGCCCGCCCAGTTCCGGCCGCAGCACGCTCGCGGCGCGGCTGCTCGCCGCCGCGACTCGGCGGGGTCTGGGAGCGCTGATCGGGGTCGACCTCTTCCCGCCCGCATTGGCGGCGGCCGGCGTGCGGCTCGAGCGGCTGCTGGTGGTCCCGGTGAGCGAGCCGGCCGCCGCGGCGCGGGCGGCCGACATCGTGGTGCGCTCGGGCGCGTTCACCGTCGTCGTCATCCCGACGCTGCCGAGCGGGCGCGGCACCGGCTCGGCGATGTGGACGCGACTGGCGAGCCAAGCCCACCGCGCCAACGTGCTGCTGATCGCCCTCGGCGACGAGGCGTCGGCGGAGCTGCGCTACTTCGCCTCGATACGGCTCGAGACGTCGCTCGAGCGGGTGCGCTGGAACGGCCCCGCCGGTCACGTCAGCGAGCTGGCCGGGTTCGACCTGCGCGCGATCGTGCGCAAACACAAACGCGCCGCCCCGGTGGGCGACGCGCTCGTGCGATGCGATGCGTTCGAGGATCGTCCCGCGCCGGTCGATCTGCGCGAGCACATCCTGCGAGGAGTTGCCGTGCCGGCGGCCCGCGTCTCGTCCGGCTAACGTCTAGTGCTGGCGCGCGCGGTTGTGCTTGTCGAAGGAGATGCGGTCGGAGAGACGGTTCTGCTCGCGGTTGAGCTGGCGGTATTCGGCCGGCGTCAGATGTCCGTCGTTGCGGCGCAGATCGCGGGCGCGCTGGGCCTGGATGTGGTCGACGCCGTTGTCGAGCCGGTGGTACTCGCCGTACGTCAGCGAACCGTTCCGCACACCTTGGTTGATGCGGTGCTGCTGGTTGTCGACGCGCTGCTCGACTTCACCGGCGCTCGCGGCGAGCGGGGCGACGAGCGCGGCGAGAAGTGCGGTGGCGACGAAAGCTTTGGTGAACATCGGTGCTCCAGATGATTGCGGTACGAATGCGGTGGAACGAGGTTCCGTGCAGTCATCCTACGCAGCGGCACACGCGATTGCACTAGGGTTTTAACGAACGTTCACCGCGCTCTTACGTCGATCTCATGTTCGTTGCGCGCGCACCTACGGCAGCGGGCGCGCCATGAGCGAGACGCCGGCCGCGTCGGCCAGTGCGAGCGCGTCTTGCTGGAGGGCCCGCGACGTTCCGGGGCACGAGATGTCGGGCGAGGTCTTGCCGCGATAGACGATGACCATCGACGTCCCGAACGACGCGCTCTTCATGCACGGATGCGTGGCGAGCTCGTCGAGCGGACCGATCGCGCGCAAATCGGCGAACAATTGCTGGACGAAGCGCGCGGCGACGCGCTTGCGCAGCGCGACGTCGCCTTGCTGCAGCGTCGTCCAGCCGCTGGTCGAGACCCGCAAGCGATACCCGGCCGTGTTGGTCGAGCCCGAGTTCAGAATCAGCGCTTCGGTCGACGAGACCGGGATCCGCATCCCCGGCGGCGTCGTGGATGCGGGTTGGGCGATCGGTCCGTAGGTGGGCAGAAAGACGGCGGCGAGAGCGAGCGCGTGCAGCAGCATGCTCCTTCAACGCAACGCGTGCTGAAGGTATTGCACGTTCGCAAGGCAACCGCTCGGTTGATTCGACGATCTCGCGATCACACGCCGACGAGGGCTCGCACTTCGGCTTCGCTCAGCGCGAGACGAGGGTTGCTCGACAAGCTCGCAATGACCCACATCGCACTACGAGTTTCGTTCGCGCGTGCCGTCGAGGGGCCAGAAGCCGAAGATCGCGCGGCCGGGTTCGAGATCCCAGAAGCGCGTCGCGTTGTCGCCGACGCCGTAGACGATCGCGTACGGGACATCGCGCGCGAGCACCGCGCGCACGAGGCGAGCGAAATCGCGCTGCGACATCCACGTTGCGGCGTAGCGCGCGAACTTCTGCTCGACGTTCAAATTGAGCCAGCCCGACGACTCGGCGACGCTGGGGTCGTCGGGACGATCGATCGCGGTGATCGAACCGATCCGCACGCACGTCACCTGCAAGCCGAACGTCTCGCTGTAATACCGTCCGAGCGTTTCGCCGAACGCCTTCCACACGCCGTACAAGCCGTCGGGCCGATACGGTCCGTCGGTGCGCACGACGAGCCCGAAGCCGGGCTCGTAGATGTGCGGAACGTTCTCGACCTCGTAGCGCCCGACGGCGTGGTTCGAGCTCGCGAAGATCACCCGCCGCACGCCGGCGCGGCGCGCCGCCTCGAAGGCGTTGTAGGTCCCCGCGATGTTGGGTCCGTGCGTCTCTTCCCACGACGTCGTGACCGACACGACGCCGGCCAGGTGGACGACCGTCTCGCAGCCCTCGAACGCGGCGACGAGCGCATCGAGATCTTGCACGTCCGCGATGACGGCGGCATCATGCAGGTCGATTTCGACGACCTCGTGATCCCGCGCGAGGTCCGCGCACAGCCTCCGTCCGATCGTCCCTGCCGCACCGGTTACCGCTATCTTCATG
>JAQBPL010000181.1 GCA_028287545.1 Vulcanimicrobiota bacterium
GGATCAGGTCGAGTACGTTCATGACAGCTCTTCTGTAGATCACGCGAAAAGCGCCGCACGGGGCGGCGGGCAACCTCGGTAGTGTACCACGGAGCCCCTACTCCGACAACCCAGGATTGTTCCGGGGGCCTACGGCACGTGCATGGGGCGAGGCGGGGGCTCGTGAGGGGGCTCCGCTTGCTCGTGTGCCTGCCCGTGTTCGCCCGCGTGGGGCGCGTGGACGTGGACATGGTGCCCCTCGCCCACGGACCCGTCAGACCACCAGCCCTTTTCCGGGCGAACGGTCGTCCAGATGATGCCGCCGACGAAGACGACGGCGAACACGATGGCGAAGCCGATCGAGAACGCCTGCGTGTGGGAGAAGTCCTCCCACCTCGCCTGGAACTCGTCCCGCCTTGCTCGAAGCGCATCCCACTTCGTTCGAAGCCCGCCCAACTTCATGGGGAAATCTTACCAAGGCGGTCAACCGTCAGGTCGGCCGATCCTTCTCCTCGTCGAGCGCGCGGTTGCGAGCGACCGCCCGAGCACGCGACTGCTCGCGCCGCCAGGCGGCGATCTTTGCGTGGTCCCCGCTCAGGAGGACGGCCGGGACGTCGACCCCCCGGAAGGTCGGCGGGCGGGTGTACGAGGGGTGGTCGGGCTCGCCGTCGACCCACGATTCGGCCGCGGCCGAGGCTGCGTCGATGGCGTCCGGGACCAGCCGGACGGCGGCGTCCAGGAACGCCATCGCGGCGATCTCGCCGCCGGTCAGCACGAACTCCCCGAGGGCGACCTCCTCGATGGGATAGAGCGCGCCGAGGCGTTCGTCGACCCCCTCGTAGTGGCCGCAGATCAAGACCAAGCGGTCGAGCTGCGCCCACGCGGCGGCGTCGGCTTGGCGGAAGACGGGGCCGCTCGCCGAGGTCAGGATGATCCGCCGGCGCTCGCCTGGGGGAGCCTCGGCGACGATGCGGTCGAGGGTCCTGGCCAGCGGCTCGATCCGCAGCACCATCCCGGGGCCGCCGCCGTACGGCCGTTCGTCGGCGCGTTCGCCCGGCTCGAGGGCGTCGAGCAGGTGGTGTACGCGCAAGTCGATCAAGCCGCGTTCGATCGCCCGGCCGACGATCGAGAGGCCGACGACCGGGGCGAACATCTCCGGGAAGAGCGTGAGCACGTCGACGTGCAAGATTGACACGTGACGTTCTTCGACCGTCTGCGTCGTCTGGTCCCGGGCCGTCCCCCCTCCGAGCCGCTGGCGCGCGGCACCCATCACCTCGAACGCGGCCGGCTGGACGCGGCCGAGAGCGCCTTCGGCGAGGCTCTTGCCGCTGCCGCGACGCCGCGGGAGGTCGCGCTGGCGCGCAACAAGCTGGCCATCGTGGCAATCCGGCGGGACAATCGCGCGCGCGCGGTCGACGAGCTGATCGCGGCGCTCGAAGCGGAACCGCGCTCAGCGGCCGCGATCACGACGTTGGGCAACCTGCTGCTGGAAGACGGCGCCGTCGCGCAGGCGATCGTCCACTACGAGGCCGCGATCCTCATCGACGACGTCTACGCACCGGCGTATCACAACCTGGGCGTCGCGCTGCACCGCAGCGGGCGTCGCGGCGAGGCGGTGCGGATGCTTCGGAAGGCGACCAGGCTCGAAGGTCGCATCTCTCGGTCCTAATGGACCACGAGCAGCTGCGGCTCGGCCGCGACCTGATCGACGTGATGCGCGCCGGGGTGACGATCGCCATCGAGCGCGGCGCGCAGTTCGTCGCACCGCCGCACCTCCTGTTGGCTCTGCTCGACGACGCGCGCGTCGGTCCGGCGATCGCCCCGCTCGTTCGGTCCGAGCGCATCGGCCTCGCCGCGACGGACGCGGCGAAGAAGCTGCCCGAAGTGTACGAGGTCCCCGAAGGCCCCCTGCCCGAGGGCGAACGCCTCGCGTTCCAGCGCTACGACACGCTCGCGTTCCGTTCGCGTGACGGCGCGCGCACGCTGTATCTGGACGCGGACGCATACCATTTGTTCCTCGAGGGCGCGCGGCGCGCCGGCGAGACGTATCATCCGAAACATCTCGTGATGGGCTTCACCGCCGAGTCCGTCAAGGATCGCGACCTGCTCTCGATGATCGGCCCCGACCCCGCCCGGGTGACGATGTCGGTCAGCGAACTCTAGAGCGTTTTCGTTCCGATCACGTCGGCGCTGGTGATGTCTTCGAGGTATTCGAAGAGCTGCGGCAGCGTGATCTTTTCGAGCGCGCAGCGCTCCTTGATGCCGTCGCCCTCTTCGCCTTCATCGCGCAGGTAGCAGCGCGATTCGACGCCGCCGGCGCCCTCGCTCAAGAACGAGACTGCGAAACCTTTGCCGAGCGTGTCGTCGTAGATGCGCATCGCGGCCGGATTGAGGATCTCGATCGAATGCGACGGATTGTTCGCGTCGAAGATCGTAATCGTGAGATAGTCCCGGTTGACGATCTCGATCGAGCCGACGACGAACGTATTTTTGGCAGAGAAGAACTCGTGCCCTCGCTTGTTGCGCGAGCTCACTTCGTAGAACACACGATGCGCAACAAACCGGTTGAGAATCTTCCTCAGCGTCGCGATCGAGGCCAGGGTCTCGGTCCGGTTGCCGCGGGTGTAGATGATCTTCAGGGCGTAGGCCGGCCTTCGAGTGAATCTCCGCCTGGGCCGTCCTTCTGCACCAGCGCGGGGCATGACGCGTTGCACGGGACCGGGAA
>JAQBPL010000196.1 GCA_028287545.1 Vulcanimicrobiota bacterium
TCCGCACAGGCGGCATTCGTCGCTTGCCTACCACTCGCCGGCCTTCTTCGAGCGGCAGGCGACCCCCCAGACCGCCGTGTCAAATCCCTAACCGTCCACCAAATCGGGACAACCTCAAGCTTGTCGAAGCATGGGCCACGATCGTGGCTCACCCTTCGACAGGCTCAGGGTGACAAACGGGTTAGCGCCGCGAGGCTATTTTCTCCGCGAGTTCGTCGGCAAATTCGTCGATCGAGATCGTGCGCTTTTCTTCGACGCCGCGTTCGTTCACGTTGACGGTGCGATCGGCGAGCTCCGATTTCCCGACGACCAGAATGTACGGCACCTTCTGCGTCTTCCAATGGCGGATCTTGTAGCCGAGCTTCTCGTTCGACGGATCGGTGTCGACGCGGAAGCCGCGCGCTCGCAGCGCGTCGCGCACTTCGTAGGCGTAGTCGAGCTGGTGCTCGGAGATCGGCGCCACGACGGCCTGGACGGGAGCGATCCAGGCGGGAAACGCTCCGGCGAAGTGCTCGATCAGCACGCCGAAAAACCGCTCCATCGAGCCGGCGAGCGCGCGATGGATCATCACCGGCCGATGGTCGGCGCCGTCCGAACCGCGGTACTTCAGCTCGAAGCGCTCCGGGAGCACGAAGTCGACTTGGACCGTGCCGAGCTGCCATTTGCGGCCGATCGCATCGTGCAGGTTTATGTCGAGCTTCGGCCCGTAGAACGCGCCGCCGCCCTCGTCGATGCCGTACGGCAGATTGCGTGACTCGAGCGCGTTGCGGATCGCCGTCTCGGCGATCTCGTCCGTGGGCCCGCGATGCTCGCGCGTGCTCAAGAAATACTCGAATCCGGTAAACCCGAACGCGTCCATCAGCCGCAGCGCCTCGTCGAGCGTCTGCTCGAATTCACCCTGCAGCTGCTCGGGCGTGCAGAAGAGGTGCGCGTCGTCCTGCGTGAAGCCGCGCACGCGGGTCAGCCCGTGCATCGTGCCGCTGCGCTCGAAGCGGTAGACGGTGCCGAACTCGCTGTAGCGCAGGGGGAGGTCGCGGTACGAGCGGGCGCCGTCCTTGTAGATGAGGATGTGCCCGGGGCAATTCATCGGTTTGAGGCGGAAGCGCTGCCCCTCGACTTCGATCGGTCCGAACATGCCGTCGGCGAAGTTCTCGAGATGTCCCGAGATCTCGTAGAGGTGCTCGTGCACGATGTGCGGCGTGACGACCGGCAGGTAGCCGCGATCGCGCAGACCGTCGCGGATGAACCCCTCGACGATCCCGCGCATCAACGCCCCTTTGGGATGCCAGAAGACCAGGCCGCCGCCCGCCGTCTCATCGATGTGATAGAGATCGAGCTCCGCGCCGAGCTTGCGATGATCGCGCTTCGCGGCTTCCTCGAGGAACGCGAGGTAGTCCTCGAGCTCCTGCGGCGTCGTGAAAGCGGTGCCGTAGATGCGCTGCAGCATCGGGTTGTGCTCGTCGCCGCGCCAATACGCGCCGGCGACCGAGGTCAGCTTGAGCGCGCCGATCGCGCCCGTCGTCTCGGCGTGGCCGCCGCGGCACAGATCGGTGAATTCGCCGATCGTGTACAGCGTGATCGGTTCGTCGTCGGGGATCGCTCGTGCGAGCTCGACCTTGTACGGGTTGTCGCGGAATTCGTCGACCGCTTCCTCGCGCGTGACGCGGCGGCCGGTCATCGGGTAGTCGGCCTGCACGATCTCACGCATGCGAGCCTCGAGCTTCGCGAGGTCTTCGGGCGTGAACGGCGTCGCGCGGTCGAAGTCGTAGTAGAACCCGTTGTCGATCGCCGGGCCGATGGTCGGCTTGGCTTCCGGAAAGAGATCCTGCACGGCATAGGCCAGAACGTGGGCTGCCGTGTGCCGCAGCTGCGCGATGTCCACGGTCGGGTGTTTCGCGGGCGTTGTCGAGGTCGTCACCGGGGCGCTCTTCGCCAGCCGGGTTCGGCGTGCCTCACAAGGCAACGCGGGCGTGACGAAATCCCCAGGCTTCGCTACAGTTCCCTGGTGATTCAAGCCGCCGACCACGAGCGCCACGGCATGGGAACCCAGACGATCCGCGACCTCGTCCTCGGCATGGCCGACGGCCTGACGGTCCCTTTCGCGCTGGCCGCCGGCGTGACGGGCGTCGTCGCTTCGAGCGGAATCGTGCTGACCGCCGGACTCGCCGAGATCGTGGCGGGCGCGATCTCGATGGGGTTGGGCGGCTACCTCGCGGCGCGCAGCGAGGCGGAACACTACGCGAAGGAATACGCTCGGGAGACGCGCGAGACCGTAGAGATCCCCGCCGAGGAGCGCGCGGAAGTCGCCCAGATCCTCCACCAGTACGGGGTTCGCGAGCCGATCCTGACGCGCGTCGTTAACGAGATCGCCAGCGACCGCACGCAATGGGTCGAGTTCATGATGCGCAACGAGCTCGGCCTGGAAAAGCCCGACGAGCGAGCCGCGCCGCGCAGCGCGGCGCTGGTCGGCGGCGGGTACGTCCTCGGCGGCATCTTCCCGCTGGCGCCGTACGCGTTCGTTCCCGTCGCGCACGAGGCGCTGCTCTGGTCGATCGGGTTCACGTCCATCGCGCTGCTGGTCTTCGGTGCCGTGCGCGCGCGCGTGCTCTCCACGCCGATCGTGAAGGGTGCGTTGCAGTCGTGGTTCATCGGCGCGGTCGCTGCCGGGGCCGCCTACGGCCTCGCCCGGCTCGTCACGCACTGAAAGAGAAAAGCGCCGCGAAGAATCGCGGCGCTTTTCGGACGTGGTGGGCGGCAGAAGGATTGAACTTCTGACCTCTACAGTGTCAATGTAGCGCTCTCCCACTGAGCTAGCCGCCCGTCCGAGGCCGTGCGTGAGTGTAGCCGATGCGGCAGTTCCGCGTCAAACCCCTCTGTCTGTACGGTCGAATCCCCGGCGACGGCTATTCAAGCGACGAGCCCGTCTGCCGATACTATGGAGGCGGGTGGCAGGGCGACCGGCCGAGGCGAGAGCTTCGCGCATGGATGCTCCGGGCCACAAAGATTTCCTCGACCGACCTTGGAGGGTCTCGTGAACCTCGTTCTCCCTCGCATTTTGACTGCGCTCGGGGCAGCTTCGCTGCTCGCCGCTTGCGGTTCATCGACCGGCTCCGTCCCGTCCGCAACGGGCGGCACCCTCACCACCCAGTCGGCTTCGCAGACGGTCGCCTCCGCGACCCGCACCGTCGCCAGCAAAAGCACGAAGGCAGCTACGCCTACCCTGAGCGCCAACCCGGCCAGCCTCGCGTTCGGCGCGGGCGACGCGGCGGCGCAGACGGTGACCATCACGACCAAGAACAGCGGCCGGTTCGACGTGACGATCGCGGGAACGGGGAACTGCCCGACCGTATCGCCGGCGACGATCAACCTCAAGAAGGCGGACGATGACGCAGACAGCGACCGCGACCACCACACCTCGAGCGCCAACACGATCACGGTGACCCCGGCCGGCGCCGGCCCCGCCACCTGCACGATCACGATCGCGAAGCACGACGGTGATGCCGCCAAGGACGCAGCCGAGAACGAGACCGAACACGGCAGCGCTTCCGCGACGCTGACCATTCCGGTCACGGTCGACGGCGCCTCGACCCCAGCGCCGACCCCGACCCCGGGCCGCTAACGCCCGGGCCGGTCGGCGGCCTCGCAACGAACCAGGTTGAGCGTGCGGTCACTACCGACGTGCACGCTCATGCCTGGTTCGTTTTTTTGATCGCGACGCTCGGGATCTGCCTTGCGCCCGGGCCCGACATGCTCTTCGTCGTCACGTCTGCGTCACGCGGGGGCGCGCGCGCCGGATTGACCGCCGTCGGCGGGATCACCACGGCGATGGTGCTGCACGTGACCGCTGCGGCGCTCGGGCTCTCAGCCCTCTTCGCCGCTTCGGCGACCGCGTTCGGCGTGCTGCGCGTCGTCGGCGCGCTCTATCTCATTTGGCTAGGCATCTCGACGCTGCGCGGTGGTTCCATCCTCGCGCCGGAGGCAGGCGGCGCGTCGCGCGAGGCGTTCCGCCGCGGTTTTCTGACCAACGTCACGAACCCCAAGGTGATCGTCTTTTTCGCCGCGTTTCTACCGCTGTTCGTCGTGTCGAACGGCGTCCCGGTACCGCTCCAGCTGCTGACGCTCGGCGCGGCGTTCGCCGGTGTCGGCCTGATCTGCGACCTCGGAATCGCATTCGCAGCCGGCGCGATCGGAAAGCGGCTGCTTCGTAACCCGCGCGCGGTGCGCGTGCTCGACTGTATCGCCGGGCTCGTGATGATCGCGCTCGGCGTCGAGCTCTTCAGAGAGCCGAGCCGGACGTAGCCGCGATGGAGCACTTGTCCTACGAGTCGGTCGCCCCGGTCCTGATCGTCGATCGCGTCGAGCCGACGCGCGATTTCTTCCGCGACCGGCTGGGGTTCGAACAGACCTCGGTCGTGATGCACGACGACGCGCTCGGCTTCGTCATCCTGCGCAAAGACGGCGTCGTCGTGATGGTGCAGTCGCACAGCAGCCTCATCGACGACGTCGGCGCCGATGCGGCGCGCGCGGTGAACGAAACGCTCTCCGGCCGCGGCGCCGCCGTGCTGTTCGTGACGGTGAGCAACGTCGAACTCGTGGTGCCGGCGATCGCCGACGCCGACGTGATCGTTCCGCTGCGCAAGACCTTCTACGGCATGCACGAGATCACGGTTCGGGAACCCGGCGGCCACGCGATCACCCTCGCATCCCGCTTGTCCCCCTGAGCCTCAGCCCTTTTGCACTTTGACCTTTTGCTGCATGCGGTTGAGCACGAGGATGCGGTCTGCGTGGCGGATGCCGAGTGCCTTCTGATCGTAGTACACCTTGACCAGCTGGCCCGGGTGAAGGGTGCTCATCTGAACCGTGGTCTTGCCGTCGCTGGAGAAGACCCGATCGAAATGCGGCACGAGCAGAAAGCTGAGTGACTGGCCAGTCTTGTCGTCCTTGATCTTGATGTTGTTGGTCGAGACGTGAACGAGCGTGCCTTCGACCCACGAGGATCCGACCGGCACCGCGGAGGCTGGCTGGACCGAGGCGGCCGAAACGAAACCGATCGCTAGGGCGAGGGGAAGTGCCGCAAGGCGTGCGGCCCGCAGAAGAGTACGCATGTCGACCGTCTACCCATTCTGGCGCCCGCTTCCCCCGCTTACGCGGCTCGCTTGCGTTTCGCGGCCCGCACCGACTTCGCCAACAAATCGCCGAGCGGCCGGCTTTCGCGGGCAACGATCCGCTCGACGAGACCGATGACGGCTCTCTCGTGCTGGCTGAGGCCGTACGGTTTCTCGCGCCGGACCGGTTTCTCGATCAGTTCGAGCGCTCCGTTGGCGAGAAACTCCTCGATGATGCCGGGGTGGATGTACGACTTTTTGCAGACAGCGGGCGTGTTGCCGAGCTTTTCGGCGACTCGCTTGACGGCTTCGACCACCGCGGCTTTCGCTGCGCCCTTGCCGTCGCTGTGGACCGCCGCGAGCTCCAGCGCGCAATACATCGTCGCTTCCCACGTGCGGAAATCTTTGGCGCTGAAGTCGTCGCCGGCGACCGAGCGGATGTAGTCGTTCACGTCGTCGGAGTGGATGTGGTGCACTGCGCCATCGTCGTCGAGGTATTCGAAGAGGTTCTGGCCGGGCAGTTCCTGAGCGGCCTTGACGATCCGCGCGATGCGCTTGTCGCGCACCTCGACCTCGTGCTGTTTTCCGCTCTTGCCGCGGAAGTGGAAGCGAATGGTCGTGCCTTTCACGTTGACGTGTTTGTCCTGCAGCGTGGTGAGACCGTAGGAGTCGTTGTCGCGCGCGTACTCTTCGTTTCCGACGCGAATCGCCGTCGCTTCGAGCAGCGAGACCACCGTCGCGAGCACTTTCTCCCGCGGCAACCCCGGCAGCGCGAGATCGCGCGCGACCGCGGCGCGCACGTGGGGCAGGGCCTTCGCGAAGGCGAGCATGCGGTGGAACTTCGTCTCGTCGCGCACGGCGCGCCAGCGTTTGTGATACCGGTATTGCTTGCGTCCGCGCGCGTCGCGTCCGGTCGCCTGCAGATGGCCGTTGGGGATCGGGCAGATCCACACGTCGGTGTACGCGGGCGGAACGGCCAGCGCCGCGATCCGAGCGAGCTCGTTCTTGTCGGTGATCGGCTTCCCGTCGGGTGCGATGTACGCGAAGTGGCGACCGCGCTTGACCCGGCGGATTCCCGGGATCGTGTCGGTCGTGTACCGCAAGCCCGCGGCCTTCGCGGCTTGCGGACCACCCTCGGTCGCCAGCATCGTGCCATCCCTTACCCGGTCCTGTGCGGTGTACCCGAGTGAGGCGCTTTGCTCGCCCGGGCGAGCAAGGTGCCCGACGGACGCCCGGCCGCCCCGGACGTGCGACGAATGTCGCTCCGTCGAGGGCCCTCTCCGATGGAGAAGACCGCCGTTGGTATAGACAGGCCTCTACGCCGTCCGTTAGAATAACTCGGTTCGTCCGTCGAGGGCGTGGCGTGGGCGCGTAGCTCAGTGGGAGAGCATCCGCTTCACACGCGGGGGGTCGTTGGTTCAATCCCAACCGTGCCCACCATGTACTCGA
>JAQBPL010000314.1 GCA_028287545.1 Vulcanimicrobiota bacterium
CCGGTCGCGTACCCGCCGGCGGCTGTGACGCACCACAGCGTAACCGTCGGCGGCCGCACGATCGCGTACACGGCGCGAGCAGGCACGACGACGCTGCGCAACGCCGACAACGAAGAGATCGCGCAGGTGTTCTCCGTCGCGTACACCGCCGACGGTGCCGACCCCCGGACGCGTCCGGTGACGTTCTTCTGGAACGGCGGCCCCGGCTCGTCGTCGATGTGGCTGCACATGTCGTCGTACGGGCCGGTGCGCGTACCGGTCCCCTCGAACGCCACGCCGCCCGCGCCCGGCGTGCAAGTCGCGCCGAACCCCGACTCGCTGATCGACACGAGCGATCTCGTCTTTATCGACGCGGTCGGCACCGGCTACAGCCAGATCGCCGGGAAGGGAACGCCCAAGACGTTCTTCGGAATCGATGAAGACGCGCACGCGTTCGAACGGTTCATCCGCGACTGGGTGAACGAGAACAACCGCTGGGTCTCGCCGAAGTATTTGTTCGGCGAATCCTACGGCACGATGCGCGCGGCGGTCGTCGTCGACGGGCTGCAGCACGCCGGGATGGCGATCGACGGCGTCGTGCTCGTCTCGTCGGTGCTCGATTATAACGCGCTCGACAACGGCCAAGGTCCGGGCGAGGACTATCAATACGTCAGCTTTCTGCCGACCGAAGCCGCGGTCGCCTGGTACCATCATCGCGTCGCGGGGAACCCGCCGGACTTAGCGCGTTTCGTCGACGAGGTCCGCGCCTTCGCGCTCGGACCGTACGCGGACGCGCTGATGCGCGGCGACTCGCTCGACCCCGCGACCCGCCGCGGGATCGCCGAGAAACTGCACGCCTACATCGGCCTCGACGTCGCGTACATCGATCGCGCCGATCTGCGCATCGACCCCAGCCGCTTCGAGCACGCGCTGCTCGGCGCCAGCGGCTCGGCGACGGGCCGGCTCGACGGCCGCTACCAAGGTCCCGAACTCGATCGCACCACCGATTCGGCGACCTACGATCCGGCCAGCGACGACTTGCTGACCGACGCGATGGTCGGCGCGTTCGGACGCTACGTGCGCGAGGATCTCGGCTACCGCGTCGAGCGCCCGTATCTGGGCACGAACTACGGCGTCGTCGCCTCGCACTGGAACTTTCGGCGGACGAACTCGATCGTCGCCCCGAACTCCTCGAAAGATCTGCGCGAAGCGCTGATCAAGAATCCGTATCTGCGCGTCTTCGCGGCCAACGGCTACTACGATCTGGCGACGCCGTTCTTCGGCACGGAGTACACGTTCAACCACCTCGGGCTGGACGCGACGACGAGCTCGCACATCGTGTACGGGTTCTATCCGTCCGGTCACATGATCTATCTCAACGATGAAGCGCGGCGCGCGCTGAAAGCCGATCTCGTGAAGTTCTATCAGAAGGCTGCGGTGCGCTGATCATGCGACGACTCATCATCGCGCTCGCCGTTGCGGCGTTCGCTCTCGTCTCGTCCGCGCCGGTGCGCGTCGCCGCGCAGGCGGCGCCGAGCCCGACGCCGTCGCCCCGGCCGATCCCCAAGGCCAAGGATGCGGTGACGCATCACACGATCACGCTCGGCGGCCGGCGCATCGCGTACACCGCGCACGCCGGCTCGCTGCTGCTCCACGACGCCGACGGCCTGCCGACGGCGAGCGTCTTCTACGTCGCCTACACCGCCGACGGCAGTCCCGCGCGCACGCGCCCGCTGACGTTCGTGTGGAACGGCGGCCCGGGTTCGTCGTCGATCTGGCTCCACATGGGCTCGATCGGCCCCGTCCGCGTGAAGGTGCCGTCGGACGGCTCGCAGCCGCCGCCCAACCCGCCGCTGGTCGACAACGAGTCCTCGCTGCTCGACACCACCGATCTCGTGTTCGTCGATGCAGTGGGGACGGGCTGGAGCACCGTCGTCGGGCGCGGGAAGACGAGCGACTTCTACGGGATCGACGAGGACGCCAAGGCGTTCACGCAGTTCATCGAACGTTGGGTCTCGCGCAACGGCCGCTGGCAGTCGCCGAAGTTTCTCTTCGGCGAATCGTACGGCACGACGCGCGCGGCGAACGTCGTGAACCTGCTCCAGAACGACGGCATGGCGATCTCCGGCGTCGTACTGCTCTCCTCCGCGCTGAGCTACAACCTGCTGCCGATCGGTCAAGGACCGGGCGAAGACATCAACTACATCACGTATCTGCCGACCGAGGCGGCCGTCGCGTGGTACCACCACAAGGTCGCGGGCAACCCGCTCGACCTGGCCCGCTTCGCGGATGAAGTGCGCGCGTTCGCCGGCGGGCCGTACGCGCGGGCGCTGCGGCGCGGCGACACGCTCGACGCCGCGACTCGCGCGCAGATCGTGGCGAAACTGCACGCCTACACCGGGCTCGACACGGCGTACATCGAGGCCGCAAACCTGCGCATCGATCCCAATCGCTTCGGCGATCAATTACTGCGCAGCCGCGGGCTGATCGTCGGCCGGCTCGACGGGCGCTACACGGGAACCGAGCTCGATCGCAACAGCACCTTTCCGAGCTTCGACCCGTCCTCGACGATGGCGTCTTCGGCGTTCGTCGGCGCGTTCAACCACTACGCCCACGACGTGCTGCACTACACGGACGATCGGCCCTACGACGTGCTGGATTTCGGCGTGAACTCGTCGTGGAAGTACCAGCGCGGCGAGGATTCGAACGCGCCCAGCGTCGTCGCCGACCTCAAGTCCGCGATCGCCCAGAACCCTTCACTGCAGATCCTCTCGGCGAACGGCTACTACGATCTGGCGACCGCGTTCTACGGCACCGAGTACCTGCTCGACCACATGAACCTCACACCCGCACAGCGCCGCCAACTCCACTACACCTACTACGCCTCAGGCCACGAAGTCTACCTCAACCACGACTCCCTGCTCCAATTCAAAGCAGACCTGGTACGGTTCTACAAATCCGCGTCACCGTGATCTGTCACCCCGAGCTTGTCGAGGGGCCCTCGTCACCAATGGTGCCTCGCGGTCGACGTTGATCGCAAGGCACGCCGCGTGACGAGGGCCCCTCGACAAGCTCGGGGTGACAACGGGAAACTCGGGGGTGACAACGATGACTACATCGCCAGTTCGGTCGGCGGCGGGAAGCCGTGCACCTTCCGCCCTTCGTCTCCATCGTTCTTCATCGACGACTTGTACAGTTCCAGGTGCCCGTCGGTCGCCAGCGGACGATACTTGTCGCGCAACGCCTGCATCGCCACCTCGTCGAGCGGCGCGAAACCGTCGGCGATGCGCACGTGATGGTCGAGGACCTGCTGTGAGTCGATGCCGGTGATCGTCGTCAGCACGCCCGGCAGCGACATCGCATAGCGCAGCGCGTCGTCGGGCGCGACGCCGCCGGCTTCGAGGAGGCGCCCTTCGGCGAAGCATTTCATGCCGAGCGCGTTGATCCCGCGCTCGCGTGCGAGCGGGAGCACGCCGCGCTCGAAGCTGCGATAGCTCGCGTCGCAGACGTTGAGCGGCATCTGCACGGTGTCGAAGGGATAGCCGCGTTCGATCATGTCGCGGTGAATCTCGGGACGCTTGTGGCCGGTGAACCCGACGAACCGAACCTTTCCGTCGCGCTTCGCGCGGTCGAGCGCTTCGACCGCGCCGCCCTTGGCATAGTGCCGCGCCGGATCGTCGTCGTACACGACCTCGTGGATCTGCCACAAGTCGAGATGATCGGTGCGCAAGCGTCGCAGCGACTCCTCGAGTTGCTGCATCGCGACCTTCCCGTCGCGCCCGTGCGTGCACACCTTCGTCATCAGGAAGACGTCGTCGCGGCGGCCGCTCTCGGCAAGCGCTCTGCCCATGCGTTCTTCGCTGATGTGCCCGTTGTACTCCCAAGCGTTGTCGAGGAACGTGATCCCGGCGTCGATCGCCGCCAACAGCAGACGGATCGCCTCGCTGTCGTCCGCGATCAGGCCCAGATGGTAGCCGCCGAAGCCGATCGCCGCGACGGCGACGCCCGGCGCGATCTCGCGCTGCGGAATCATGTCGGCTTCGTACCCACCTTCTAGGCGCCCGAGGCGTGACGGCGAATGTCGGTCCCCCGTGAGTTGGTTCGCAAAGCTCAAGACCGCGCTGACGCGCACCCGCGAGGCGTTCGGCGGCGAGCTCGAAACGATGGCGCTTGCTCGCCGCCCGGTCGACGAAGCACTGTGGGAAGATCTCGAAGAGATCTTGCTGGCAGGCGACTTCGGCGTCCCGACGACGCTGAAGATCGTCGACGCGCTGCGGGCCGTCGCGAAACAGGACCGCTACGAGACGAGCGACCGGGTCGTCGAGCGCTTCCGGCGCGACGTCAAGAACTTCCTGACGCTCCCCGAGATGGGCCTCGCACTTGGCGCGAAACCTGCGGTGGTGCTGGTGGTCGGCGTGAACGGCAGCGGCAAGACGACGACTATCGGGAAGCTTGCCGCATTACTGCGGAGCCAGCGCCGCAAGGTGATGGTCGTTGCGGCCGACACGTTCCGCGCCGCGGCGGCGGAGCAGCTCGCGGTGTGGGCCGAGCGCGCGGGCGCGGAATACCTGCGCGGCGCGGAAGGGTCGGATCCGTCGTCGGTCGTCTTCGACGGAATGACCGCGGCGAAGGCGCGCGGCGTCGACGTCGTGCTGGTCGACACCGCCGGCCGCCTGCAGACGAAAACCAACTTGATGGAAGAGCTGAAGAAGATGCGGCGCGTGATCGAGCGCGAGACCGGCGGCCCGCCGGCAGAGACCCTGCTCGTCGTCGACGGCACGACGGGACAGAACGCGCTCTCGCAAGCGAAGCTCTTCAACGAAGCAACGCTGCTGACCGGAGTCGTCGTGACAAAACTCGACTCGACCTCGAAGGGCGGCGTTCTCGTCGGCATCGTCGACCAGCTCGGCGTCCCGGTGAAATACATCGGCCTAGGCGAAGCGATCGACGCGCTCCGTCCGTTCGATCCGGCCGAGTTCACGAAGGCACTGTTCGAAGTGACCTCGGCAGCGTAGTCCCTACCGTCATTGCGAGCTTGTCGAAGCCTGTCATTGCGAGCTTGTCGAGCAACCCCCGTGTCGCGCTGAGCGTCCTTCGACAAGCTCAGGACCGAAGCGCGAGCCTACATCGAGACGAACGAGATGAGGGGTCGTCCCTCCACTTCGGTCGGGACGACGCGGAGGGTTGCTCGACAAGCTCGCAATGACAAAGTTGCCTGCGTCTCGCGTGCTGGGATCGGTTACGGAGCATTCCGTCGGGCGGCGGCGGGATCGGTGAGCTCGCGTTCGGGCGCGTCGAGACGGCCCGACCAAAGGCGGCGGAAGCGGCCCAGCCACACGTCCATCTCCGCAAGCCCGGCCGGGTCGATGGCGTAGATGCGCCGTTGCGCGTCGCGCCGCACCTGAACGAGGCCCGCCTCGCGGAGCAGCTTCAGGTGCTGCGACACGGCGGGCGCCGTCATGTCGAAGCGCCGCGCGATCTCGCCGGCGCGCAGTTCGCGCGTCGCGAGCATCTCGACGATCCGTCGCCGGGTAGGATCCGACAGCGCCATGAACCCGAGCATGGAACACCTTATTTCACAAACGCTTAATTAAGTCAAGACCGAAGAATATGTGTAATCGAACAGAGGTTCGATGCCTGGTCGCTCCGAAATACAGGGGTAATGACGCGCCCTTGCCGGCGCGGGTGCAGCGTGGGAATGTCCGGCGACGGCCTTCGCACTCTGCCACGCATCTGGCACTCTAGCGCGATACCGTCGGTACAATCCCGACACGCACACACCGCACGGAGCACCATGGCAGACGACAAGCAGACAGCCCTGAACAGCGCGCTCGCGCAGATCGAGCGCCAGTTCGGCAAAGGCTCGATCATGAAGATGGGCGAGTTCAC
>JAQBPL010000364.1 GCA_028287545.1 Vulcanimicrobiota bacterium
AGATCCGACGAGCGCAGCGCGTAGCCGATCGCCAGATCGTCGAGCGCGGCGATCGCCTCGTGATACGCCGCTTCGAGCGCTTCGGGGATGTCGGGCGCGTCCTCGGAGGTGAGGCGCACGATCTCGATCCAGGTCGGCAAGTGCAAATAGTCGAGCGGGATGACGGTTGTGTCGTCGGCCACGATCGCCGAGCCGAGTCGCACGAGGTGGGGCACCGCGGCGTAGGCGGCGAGAAACACGTCGCCTTCGCGCGCCAGGCGCGACCACAGCTGCGACCACACGCTCTCATCGCCGGGCTCGCCGGGCTGCAGCGGTTCGGTTTCCAGCAGGCGCAGATACTCCGCGATGCGCAGGCCGGAACCGAAGCAGTCGGGATATGCGTCCCAGCCGGGATCGCTCAGTGCGAGCAGCGCCATCGCGGAATCAGTGCTCGTCTTTTTGCAGCACGCCGGTGCCGTCGAGCACCAGTTCGCCGCGCTGGTTCACGACGGTCATCTTGCAGTGCAGCCGGCGCCGTTTCGGCACGAGCTCGACGAGTTCGGCCGTCGCGGTGAGCGTGTCGCCCAAGAACACCGGACGGCGGAATTTCAAACTCTGCTCCACGTACAGCCCGCCGGGCTTCTGCAGGATGAGCCCGCCGACGGTGGAGAGCAGGCTCGCCGTGAGCATTCCGTGGGCGGCGCGGCGTCCGAAGCGCGTCGTCTTCGCGTACTCCTCGTCGACGTGCAGCGGGTATTGGTCGCCGCTCACCGCCGCGAACAGCAGGATGTCCGCCTCGGTGATGGTCTTCGAGAACGTCGCCGTATCTCCGACGCGGAACTCATCGTACGATTTCACGCCGAAACCGGCCATGCTCTCAGGTGCCTCCCGGGCGATGCGCGAGCGAATCGCCGGCGATCCCCGGGTCGCCGACCGGACGAGCCTGCGCCGCTCGGATGCGCACGACCTCCACCGGTTCCGGGATGCCGCGCAATGCAAGCGTGCCGCGGTCGCCGGGCGGCAGGAAGTCGGCGACGCGCGGGTCGTCGGCGACGACGGCGCTCATCACGATCTCGCCGGCGCCGGCGTCGTGCGCCACGCGCGACGCGATGTTGACGCTCCCGCCAAAGTAGTCGATCCGGTCGTTCGCGCGCAGCGCGATGCACGGCCCGCGATGCATCCCGATCCGCAGCCGCAGCGGCGCGACGGCGGCGCCGAAGCGCAGCGATGCGGCGACCGCGTCGCCGGGATCCACGAACACCGCCATCACCGCGTCGCCGATCGTCTTCACGATCGCTCCGCGGAACAGCGTGACCACCTCGTGCAGCGCGTCGAAATGATCGCGCACGAGCCGGAATGCCCGTGCGTCGCCGGCCGCGGCGTACATCCGCGTCGATCCGATGATGTCGGTGAACACGACCGTGAGCGAACGGACCGCGACCTCGATACCCTCACCCAGCACTTCGCTCGAGAACAAGTCGCGGAACGGCTGCAGCGAGGTCACGTGTGCCGCGGTCGCGATCTGGTCGCTCAGTTCCGCCTCGCTCACGCGCACGACCGCATCGCGCGAGCCGCCGTTGGCGACGTGCACGCGCACCATCCCGCTGCGCACGACCGACGTCGCGAGCCCGATCCGCCCGTCGCCCACGCGCACGTCCAGCGAGCCCGCCCCCGCATCGTCCTCGACGACGAACCGAACCGTACGGTCGGGCATCGTCTGCACGATGTAGGCGCCCGCCCGCAATACGACCTCGAGGCTCGCCGCACCGCCGGACGGCAGCGCCGTCTGGGCAAGGGTCTGGCGCGCGGTTTGCGGGCCGGCCAGGCAATACACCGGCGGCACGGCCGTGCGTCCCGAAGGGCGAGCGTCGAACGTCACCTCGACGTTGCGGTCGAAGTCGGCATCGTAGCCGACGCCGCAGCCGTCGCAGTGCACACCCTCGCCGAGCGCGGCGAGCCGGGCGACGGCGTTCTTCGGCCCGCGGCAGCTCGGGCAGACGATCGTCCAGGAGAGGTCGAGCAGGCCGCCGCGGGTCGCCGCCAGCATCGCGGCGAGGACCCGCTCGCGAGGCAGTTGCCAGGCATCAGCGAGGACGTAGGGCCGCATCCGGGCGACCGTCGCGTCGTCGCCGTGCGCGACCAGCGAGGCGAGGCGGGCCGCGATCTCCGGCTCGTGCTCGGTGTGGGGCCGGAGCACCTCGAGGGCGCCGATGAACGGCGCGACGCGAGCGGGGCTCGCCGGCGGGACGTCGGGCAGGTCGACCCGCGAGGGGACCGTCTCGCGGTCGGCACGCGCCCGTTCGCCGGCCAGCGCGTACGCCTTGCCGGCCCCCCGCCGGCCCCGGGCCAGCACGAGCGGCGCCAGCAGGGCGCCCAGCGCGCCGCGCGCGTCGAGTTCGACCGTGTGCAGGACCACCGACCCAGTCCCCGCGGGCTGCACCCGCACGTCGGAGCCGAATCGGGCGAACGGCCCGCCGCGGAAGCGGCGCTCGACCGCGACGCGGTGCGGCGCCTCCCAGCGGAACGGCGGCTCGTCCCAGACCAAGCGCAGCGGCCCCAGACGCGCCCGGGCCACCGCGCGGGAGAGCCCGCCCGGCTCGGGCTCGTACGTATAGCGGACGGGCGGCAAGCCGGCGTCCCGGTTGACCGCATCGGTATCGGAGATCGCGCGCCAGAGGCGCTCCGGCGGAGCGTCGAACGTGAACTCGTACTGCTCCGCGAAGCGCTTCACGAAACGGCCGCGACGCCTGCCTTCGCGACCACGATGTCTTCGTCGATCGTCCCGCTGCTGACGCCGATCGCGCCGACCACGTGGCCGTCGACGACCAGCGGGATCCCCCCGCCGATCCCCGTCACGCGGTCGGCCGCCAGGGCGCTGCGCACCGTGGCGAGCAGGTCGCCGCCGCTCTCGTCGGCCGTGGCCCGCTTGCGGGTCGCGGCGGAGACGGCTTTGGTGAGCGCGATCGAGATCGAGGCAGTGCGCGCCCCGTCGCTGCGGCCGAACGCCAAGAGATGGCCTCCGGCGTCGACGACCGCGACACATTCCGGGACGCCGGTGCGGTCCGCCTCGGCCAGCGCGGCGGTGAGAACGGCGTTGGCTCCGGCCGCGGTCAGGAACGGAGCGGTGCCGGTATACGTTGAGCGCGAAGTGTTCGACACGATGGAGACGATTTTGCCCGCTTCTGTGCCCCTCCCCTCCGAGCGCGCATGATCGCCGCCGACGTTGCCTTTCGGCAGACCGCCAACGCGGCGGCCGCAATCTACGAGAAGGCGCCGCCGTATCTGACCTACCGCACGGACGTCGTGGTCGACGTTCCCTCGATGCGCCAGCACAAGGTCATCTCGCGCGCGGTCGAGACCCGGACGGCGGACGACTACGCCGTGCTGCAGGACCTGCCGCGCGGCCAGCGCCAGTACGCGCACAGCTTTCCGCTGATCCCGACGTTCGATGCGCTCTCGTATTTTCACATCACGTACAACGGCAGCCGCCGCGACGCGCTCAGCTACGTGCAGCTCGAGA
>JAQBPL010000368.1 GCA_028287545.1 Vulcanimicrobiota bacterium
TCGCCGCTGGTCGAAGTCGCACCGATCGAGTGGGCGACGATGCGCGACCGCACGATCGTGCAGTGGGACAAAGACGATCTCTCCGACCTCGGGCTGATCAAGATCGACCTGCTGGGCTTGGGGATGCTCTCGCTCCTGCGCGATGCGTTCACGCTCTACCGCCGGCGCTATCCCGAGCGCGCGAGGATGGGGCTCGACACGATCCCGGCCGACGACCGCCCGACCTACGAGATGCTGCAGCGCGCCGATTCGATCGGCGTCTTCCAAGTCGAGTCGCGCGCGCAGATGTCGATGCTCCCGCGCTTGAAGCCGAACTGCTTCTACGATCTGGTGATGCAGGTCGCGATCATTCGGCCGGGCCCGATCCAGGGCGACATGATCCATCCGTTCCTGCGCCGGCGCAACGGCCAGGAGCCGGTGACGTATCCGCATCCGAAACTCAAGCCGATCCTCGAACGCACGCTCGGCGTGCCGCTCTTTCAGGAGCAGGGGATGCGCATGGCGATGGAAGCGGCCGGCTTCAGCGCGGGCGAAGCCGACAAACTGCGCCGCGCGATGGGACACAAGCGCTCGCGCGAGCGAATGGCCGAGATCTACCCGCGGCTGGTCGAAGGGATGATCTCGAGCGGCATCGCGCGCGAAGCCGCCGACCAGCTCTTCCACATGCTCGAAGGGTTCGCCGACTACGGTTTCCCCGAATCGCATGCCGCGTCGTTCGCACTGCTCGCGTACGCGTCGGCGTACGTGAAATGTCACGAACCGGCGATCTTCTGCGCGGCGATCCTCAACGTGCAGCCGATGGGCTTCTACTCGACCGAAGTGCTGGTCAACGACGCGCGCCGCCACGGCGTCGCGGTCAAACCGATCGCGGTGAACGAAAGCGAATGGTGGAGCTTCGTCGACCACGACGGCACGCTGCGCCTGGGCTTCCACCTCGTGCGCGGCATGGGCGACGTCCAACGCGACCGCCTCGAACGCGCCCTCTCCCACGTCACCGACGGCACCGATGTTGGCAATGTCACCCTGAGCTTGTCGAAGGGTCGTGGACAAGAGTTCACCGACCTGATCGACTTCGCGCGCCGCACCGGACTCGAGCGCGAAGCGATGGAGAATCTCGCCGCAGCCGGCGCGTTCGCGCCGTGGTACCCGACCCGCCGCGAGGCGATGTGGGCGCTGCGCGGTCTCGACGAACGCGAGGCGCGCGGCGAACTCGGCCGCGCGATGGAGATCGAACACGAACCGCAGCCGCAGCTCCCGGCGCTCACCGCGGTCGAGACGACGACGCTCGACATCCACGCGACCGGCGTCAGCGACATCCAGCCGATCGCCCACGTGCGCGGCTTCCTCGATTCCCAGAACGTGCTCGCGGCGAACCGCCTCCCCTCGATGCCGAAGAACCTCGTCTGCAAGATCGGCGGCCTCGTCATCACCCGCCAGCGCCCCGGCACCGCCAAAGGCTTCGTCTTCCTCACCATCGAGGACGAGACGGGCCTGGTCAACGTGATCGTCCGCCCCGACGTCTACGAACGCAACCGCCGCACGATCCGCGCCTCACAGTGCTTGATCGTCGAAGGCGTCCTGCAAAAAGAACAAGGCTGCATCGATGTCATCATGAAGCGCTGCTGGCCGCTCGACACGAACGGCTCGACCGAGAAAGTCCGCGCGCGGAATTTCCACTCACCCGCATGGTTGCGATGAATCCCAGCGAATACGGTGCACGATGACTCCAGAGAGCTCGCTCATCAGGGTCGAGGCGGCGTTCGGCCCTATGTTCGCCTTTCCGGACGACCTCGTGACGCAGCAGATCACTGAATTCGGAGCGCATACGCGGCCGGAACTGGCGTTCTTGCTGAGCGTCGTGCGCGAAGGGGACCGCGTGTTCGATCTTGGCGCGCACATAGGCACGTTCACCGTCCCGTTGGCGAAAAAAGTCGGCTCGACGGGCCGGGTCGTCGCCGTCGAGGCTGTGCCTGAGACATTTGCGGCAGCCGTGCGCAACGTCGCGCTGCACGACCTCGCCGACCGCGTCGTCCTCCGCAACGCGGTCGTCGGCCCTCCGGTCGCGTATGAGGCGGCCGCCAAGCTGGGCAACACCGCCGCGACGTTCTTTCGACCGCGTCCGCTTGCAGCCGCCCACGACACGATCACGATCGATGCTCTCGCAGGCGAGACGTTCGTTCCGGACGTCATCAAAATCGACGTCGAGGGACTCGAAGCGCAAGCGCTCCTGCCTTCGGATGTGCTGAGAGCGCGAAAGCCGATCATCTACGCCGAAATCGCGGAGGCGCACCTTGCGCGCGCGGGCGCGTCCGTCGAAGATCTCAACGGGTTCTTCCGGCAGCTCGGATATCGGCTCTTCCGAAACGTCGGCGCTCGCAACGCCGCGAACGACACGTTCGAAGTCGCCGAGCTGCGCACACTGCACGACGGCGGGACGTTCTTCGACGTGCTGGCCGTATACGAAGGCGACCCGCGCGTCGCGATACTGACCGCCGACGGCGCCTCCGACACGTAGCGAACACTCGCCAAACCACTCCCGAAACACTCGGGCGCCCCACTGACGAGGAACTGCATTCGTCCCGCTTGCGGCCGATAACAATGCTGTGAGGACACGATGGGCGTAACATCGGTCGGCCAATCGGCACTGCCGGACCCGGGCTTCTACAGCTCTTCGTCGACGCTGCCGCCAGGGCTAGCGAGCGGTTCCTCGGGGTCGGCCGCAGGAGCAACCGCGGCGCAGCCGTCGGCGTATCAGAGCGCCTACCGCAACCTGCTGCAGCAAGATACGGCGGAGCTGCTCCAGGTCTCGTTCGGCTCTGCGGACGCCGCACAGTCCAACGTCTCGAACGTCCTCGCCCAGGCGGCGACGCTCCAGCAGCAGCAACTCGCCGCCCAGCAGCAGGCGCAGGTCGCCGCCCAGAACGCCCCGGTCCCTCCCTCGGTGCCGGTGCCGACCCTGACGAGCGTGATCCAGCAGAGCAACACCAACGCGTACGCCGACATCTCGAACGGCACGCTGGGCGCGTCCATCGACAACTTCGCCTGAGCACATAATGCGCGCGCGTGCGACGCGGATCGCCGTTCTGCTCGCTCTCCTGCTCACGTCCGGATGCGCGTCGACGTCGCTGAAGGACGCCCTGCATCCGCACTTTCTGGGCGGAAAAGATGCCGAAGCGTGGATCGACCGCCGCGTCGGCAACATGCTCGCCGTCTACCATCCCGGACTCGCGATCGGGCGCGCGCACTGCCCGTTTCTCTTGAACCTCACCGGTCCTCACAGCCATGCGCGGTGCACGCTGCCGGTCGAGCAAGCCACGCTTCGAATCGACGTCGTGAGCGACTACGGTTCCGACGAAAAGCTCCGTGACGTCGACTCCCTGGTCGTCGAGCGCGATGCCGAACACGATCTCGTTGCGAACCTCGCGAGACGGTACACCGAGCCGTACACCGTACACTGTGACGGCGATCCGATCCGGGTCGTTCCGGCCCGCGAGAGCGTCGCGTGCACGGCGACGGGGCCGGACGGGCTACGCAAAACGCTGCAGGCATGGCCCCGCGGCTATACCGGCGGCCTCAGCGGCGGCAGCCTCGCCGGGGCGGAGACGGTCGCGGAACACACGTTGGGCCGGGACGCCGTCGAACGACGCCACGGCGACCTCACGCTGAACGGACGCGACGTGGAGCGCCTTCTCGCCGCAACCGCGGGCGGCGCGGAGCGCGAAGACCTCGTGCGCCGCGGTCTCCTTCGCCCACCTCGCTGTCCGCCGCGCGTGTCGCTGCGCGGCTCAGCGCACGTCTTCTGCTTCGTTCCCGTCGGAGCAACGACGCTGCGCTATGACTTGCGGTTCGACCAGGGGCGGGGCCTTCAGATCGAGGCCCCCGGCAGCGTGTTTGCGGTCGCGGCCCTGAACGAGTTGGGCGCGCGATACTTCGAGCGGTCGATGCGAAATGACGGCGCGCCGCAAAAGGCCGTCGTCGACTGCGGCCACGCGCAAGTGGTGGTGCTGGTCGAACCAGGCGACGACGTTCGTTGCGTGCTCCAAACGTTCCGTGCGAAGCGCGCCGTCAGCATCACGATGGAATCATACGGCGAGTTTCGCTTCGACGAGGCAGGCGACGAAAAAGACGCGGCCATGACGCCGCGGTAAACTGCGGCGACCTACGCCGTCCGTCGCAAACGATACCACCACAGGAGCGGCGCCATCGCGCCGACGAGCACGAGCAGCAGCGCGCACGTTCCGTTCCAGCCTGCGTGCTGCCAGGTCACCGTCGCGCCGTACGCGCCGAGTGCGCCGCCGGTGAAGTTCGTCACCATGTAGGCGGTGTTGAGCCGGCCGCGAGCCGCGTCGTCGAGCGCGAAGATGCGAATTTGATTCGAGATCTGCGTCAGCGACATCCCGAGCGGAAAGATCACCGCACCCGCGACGATTCCGGCGAGCGTCCAGCCGAACGCCGCGAACGTCGCACAGGCAGCGAAGAGGATCAGCCAAGCGATCGTTCCGGTGAAGAGCGTGCCACGCCGGTCGGCCAGCGCGCCCGCCGGGCTCGCAGCGAACGCGCTCACGATCGAGAGCGCGCCGATCCCCCCGGCGACGGCGCTGCCGTAGCCGAGCTCGTGCAAATGGAAGGCGAGCACAGTCCAGATCGCCGCGAACGCCGAGAACGCCAGGGCGCCCAGACCCATCGACGCACGCAGCGGTGCGTGCCGCACGATCAAGTCGAGGATGCTCGCGATCAGCGTCCCGTACGAGATGCCCTCGCGGCGCGGACGCAGCGGCATCGTGCGCCACAGCGCGACGGCGGAGGCGGCACTCAGGAGTGCCGCGCACCAGAAGACGCTGCGCCAACCGAAGCGCGCGCCGATCAAGCCGCCGCCGGCGCGCGCGCACAGCGTGCCGACGATCAGACCCGTTTGGATCGTCCCCACGATGCGGCCGCGCTGCGCCGGCACGGCGAGGTCGGCGGCATACGGCAGAATCACTTGCGCGCACGTCGTGCAGATGCCGATCGCCAGCGCCGCCGCGGCGAGCAGCGTGACGTTCGGCGCGCCGGCGGCCGCGGCGAGCATCAGCGCGACGGCCGCGAACATCCCGGCCACGAGCGGGCGCGGCTGCACGACGTCACCGAGTGGGACGAACGCGAGGATGCCGACCGCGTAGCCGGCCTGCATCATCACGGAGACCAGCCCGACGCTGTGTGCGCTCGCGTGCAGGTCGAGCGCGATCAACTGCAAGAGCGGCTGGAGATAATAGACGTTCGCGACCGCGACGCCGCCGGCGACGGTGAACAGCGCGACCGTCGCATTCGAGATCGTCCGGGTCGGCACGCGCTGCTAGATCACGGCGGCGGCTGCGGCGCGTCCCGCGGCGCGGCCCGAAAACAGACAGCCGCCGAGGAACGTCCCCTCGAGCGAGCGGTACCCGTGCATCCCGCCGCCGCCGAACCCCGCCGCTTCGCCGGCCGCGTACAATCCGGGAACGATGGCACCGTTCGCACCGAACACGCGGCTCTGCAGGTCGGTCTCGAAACCTCCGAGCGTCTTGCGGGTGAGGATGTTGAGGCGCACGGCGATCAGCGGGCCGTGCTTCGGATCGAGGATGCGGTGCGGCTTCGCGGTGCGAATCAGCCGGTCGCCAAGGTAGTTGCGCGCGCCGCGCGTCGCGACGACCTGCGCGTCTTTGCTGAACGGGTTCGCGATCTCGCGATCGCGCGCGACGATCTCGCGTTCGAGCGCCGCGGCGTCTAGCAGACCGTCACCACTCAGCGCGTTCATCCCCCCGACGAGCTCCGGAAGCGTGTCGCGCACGACGAAATCGGCGCCGTGCCGTTTGAACGCTTCGACCGGCGCAGGCGCGCCGCGCCCGAACGCGCGTCCCAGCACCATCCGCCAATCGCGCCCGGTCAAATCCGGGTTCTGCTCGGAGCCCGAGAGCGCGAACTCTTTGCGGATGATGCTCTGCGAGAGGACGAACCACGAGTAGTCGTAGCCGGTCTGCATCAGGTGCGCGAGCGTGCCGAGCGTATCGAAGCCGGGGAAGAGCGGAACGGGCAGGCGCCGTCCGAGCGCGTCGAACCAGAGCGACGAGGGGCCCGGCAAAATGCGGATCCCGTGGTTCGGCCAAATCGGGTTCCAGTTGCGCAGCCCTTCGACGTAATGCCACATCCGATCGGCGTTGATGAGGTTCGCGCCGGCGGTGCGCACGATCTCGATCATGCGGCCGTCGACGTGCGCGGGGACGCCGGCGACCATGAACGCCGGCGGCGTGCCGAGGCGCTGCGGCCAATTGCGCCGCACGAGCTCGTGGTTGCCGCCGATCCCGCCGGACGCGACGATCACCGCTTGCGCGCGCAGGGTGAACTCGCCCGTCGCGACGCGCGAGCTCGTCTCGCCGCGCGCAACGCCCGTCGGCTCGAGCACCGTCCCGCTCACGCCGTCGACCGTGCCGCCGGTCATCGTCAGCGCGTCGACGCGATGACGGAACGCGAACGTCACCAAACCCCGCGCCGCCGCCTCGCGCACGCGGCGCACGAACGGCTCGATCACGCCGGGACCCGTTCCCCACGTCACGTGAAAGCGCGGGACGGAGTTGCCGTGCCCGATCGCGCCGTAGCCGCCGCGCTCGGCCCACCCGACGACCGGGAAGAAGCGCATCCCTTGCGCGCGCAGCCACGCGCGCTTTTCGCCCGCCGCGAACGCGACGTACGCTTCCGCCCAGCGGCGCGGCCAGAGGTCTTCGGGCCGGTCGAACGCCGCCGTCCCGAGCCAATCTTGCAGTGCGAGATCGTACGAGTCGCGGATCCGCATGCGGCGCTGCTCCGGCGAGTCGACGAAGAACAGGCCGCCGAACGACCAGAAGGCCTGACCGCCCAGACTCTGCTCGCCTTCCTGATCTACGACGATGACGCGTTTCCCGGCGTCGGCGAGTTCCGCGGCGGCGACGAGGCCCGCCAAGCCTGCGCCGACGACGATCGCGTCGGCTTCGGTGACCGGCTCGCTAATGGCTCACCGCGCGTTTCCACAGATCCCACGAGCGCGCGACGAGACTCGCCTGCGTCTGCGTGGCATGGCGCGCTTCCTCGGCGGTCAGGAACTTTACCGGACCCATCCGCAGCGCTTCGCCTTCGAGCTGCGCGTCTTGCGCGGTGTAGTAGGCGCGAAATACGGCCTCGGGGATGGACCCGGCGACCGCGACCATGCCGTGTCCGCGCATCAAGGCAACGTTTGCGGTGCCGAGCGTCCGCGCGAGCGCGTCGCCGAGCGCGTTGCTGCTGACCAGCAAGTCCGTCGCCGGACCGCCGGCATCGCGAATCTCGAAGACCGGGATGCCGTCGGTGCCCAGGAACGCGCCCATGTGGAAGACCGCGCGCAGCGGCACGCTGGAGACGCCGAACGGGATCACCGCCGGCGTGTGCGCGTGCACGACCGATTGCACGTCGGGGCGGGCCTTGTAGATCGCGCCGTGGATGAAGCGTTCGAGGTAACTCGTCGCGCCGTTCGCGTCGAGCGGCGTGCTCTCGAGATCGTAGGTCAGCACGTCGGCCGCGGTCACCAGCGCCGGCGCCATGCTGCGCGCGAGCCAGTAGCGGTTCGCGTCGGACGGATCGCGCACGCTGACGTGACCGAACCCGTCCACCACGCCCTCGTGCGCCAGCACGCGATTGGCGACGGCGAGGTCGTCGCGGGTCGCGGCCGGCGGCCCGGCGGCGGCGGCGGGTCCGGCGGCGGCGGCCGAAACCGCGAGGACGCCGAGCAAGAACTGCGGTCGATCCATAGCCGCTCCCTTGGCGCGACTGGCTAGCCGCACCCCCGGGCGTGAACCGGGAGCCCGCTCGGGGTGCGAGAAGGGTGCGCCATGAAGCGCACGTTCGCCGCGGTCGTCGCCGCCCTGGTCACCACCGCCGCCGCGTCGGCGCAGTCGTACCCGGGCGATCCGGGGACCGGCACGGAGCGCGGCGTCGAGCAGGTCAACAACTCGGGACAGGTCGGCACGGTGACGCTGTTCCGCCGCGACGCCGCCACGCGCGTTCAAGTCGCAATGCACGGCGTCGGCGACGGGCGGCTCGAATCGGTGCGCATCTACCGCGGTCCGTCGTGCGACGATCTCCAGCCGCGGCCGACGTACTTCTTAGCCGACCTCAAGAACGGCGTCTCGCGCTCCAGCGTCGGCGTGACCCAAGACCGGCTGCTCTCCGGCAACTACAACGTCGTCGTGTTCTCCAACAATCACGCGGGCGCGCAAACGGTCGCCTGCGGACACCTGTACTGATCCGCCGATCTCGCTGATCCGAGCGGGCGAACGAACGCTACGTCTTCGCGAACGAGTCGCTTTTGAGCGTCGCCGTGAGATGCGTGTCGGTCGTCTCGGTGCCCTGGACGGTTGCGCGGTGCAGCCGCGCGTTCACGTCCCAGCGCAGCGGCACCCCAAGGTCGGTTGCGAAGACGAGCGTCCCGTCTTCGTGTTCGTCGAAGCCTTGCGGCCCCGAAACGGTGACCACCGTCGCCACCGCGATCGTCACCTTGGGTGCATCGACCGTGACGACGCGATAGTTCGTCGAACCCGTGGCCGGCGCATCGGTCGGCGTCGACCAGGTCGTCCCCGCTTGGAGCGTTTGGTTCGCGAGCAAACCTCGCGCGAGCAACGGCAGCACGCGCGCCGCCTGAACGCTCAACGTGAGCTTCGGGTCGTACAGGAGGTGGCCGTCCGCCGTGATCGCGACGCGGATCTTCGACTGACGCGTGATCTTTCCGTCGTACGCCGTGTCAACGACGAGGCCGCGGTCACTCGTCGCGGCGACCACGTCGACTCGCATCGTTCCTGAATCGTCCGCGCCGAACCCGTGATGTTCCGAACTCGCGCCCATCGCGGCCAAAGGCACGCTAAGCCCGCTGATCCGATTCTCCTGCGTCGTCGACATGCTGTACCCGACGTCGAAGATCACGGTGCGCAGCGGTTTCCCTTCATCGGCGGACGCGAGCGCGGACGCCGCCAAACTGGCACATAGCGAGAATACCGCGATGCGAAAGAACATATCGGACGCCTGGGTTCGCGCGACGCCCGCAAGACGCCGGACGGGCGAGGCGGGCAACGACGATCGGCCTCGAATGACGCCCGCCATGATCGAGCTGGAGGCGCTGCTGTTCGACACGTTCGGGACGCTCGTCGACTGGCGCACCAGTTTGATCGAGGATCTCGCGGCGTTCGGCGCGCGGCGCGGCATCGGCGCCGACTGGGCGGCGTTCGCGGACGCGTGGCGCGGCGAGTACGTTCCGTCGATGGATCGCGTGCGGCGGGGCGAGGCGCCGTGGACGCCGCTCGACGCGCTGCACCGCGAGTCGTTCGACGCGCTCGCGAAACGCTTCGGCTTCGACGGTGCGCTCGACGAAGCGGACCGCGTGTGGTGCGTCGACCGCTGGCACCGGCTGCGTCCGTGGCCCGACACCGTCGCTGGGCTCACGCGGCTGCGCTCGCGCTACATCGTCGGAACGCTCTCGAACGGCAACGTGCGCCTCTTGCTCGATCTCGCGCGCAGCGCGCCGCTACCGATGGACGCGATCTTCTCGGCGGAGCACTTTCGCCACTACAAGCGCGACCCGGAAGTCTATCGCGGCGCCGTCGAACTGCTCGCGACGCGCCCGGAACGCGTCATGCTGGTCGCCGCGCACAACGACGACCTGCGCGCCGCACGCGCCGAAGGGCTGCGCACCGGATTCGTCCTGCGGCCGACCGAGTACGGTCCGCACCAAACCCACGACCTCGTCGCGGATGCGGAAAACGACGTCGCGGTGCAGGATCTGAACGAGCTCGCCGACCGCCTCGGCACCTGACGCCGGTGAAGCCCGGCTCCCCGGCGATGCAAACCGGCGCGCGGAAACTTCCGCTCGCGCGCGAAGCGGAGCGGTGATGACCCGTTCGATCCTCGACGCGCTCGACGCCCACGCTGCCGACCGGCCGCAAGCGCTCGCCCTCGACAACGTCAGCTACGGCGAGCTGCGCGCCGCGTCGCTGCGGGTCGCCGAACGCCTGCGCGCCGTCGGCGTGCGGTCCGGCGACCGGCTCGCGATCTACGCCGAGAACAGCCCCGGCTTCATCTACGCCTACCTCGGCGGGCTGCGGGCGGGCGCGATCGTCGTCCCGGTCAACGTCCTCTATCGCAGTTCCGACCTCGAACACGTGCTCTCCGACGCCGCACCAGCCGCGGTCTGCGTCTCCGAGCGCAGCGAGCCGTTCGCGCGCGCCGAGGGACGAACGCTGATCCGGCTCGACGACGTCGAGCGCTGGGCGCTGGACCCGCGCGGCGCCATGCTGGCGGATCCGGTGCCGCCGCAGGCAGACGACGTCGCGATCCTCATCTATACGAGCGGTACGACCGGCCGATCGAAGGGCGCCGAGCTAACCCACGGCAACCTCGGCGCGATCGCGGACGCGCTCGTCGAGGCGTGGCACTGGACCAGCGACGACACGCTGCTGCTCACCCTGCCGCTCTTTCACGTGCACGGCCTGGGCGCCGGCGTGAACGGCGCGCTCGTCGCCGGCGGACGCGTGCTGCTGCGCGAACGGTTCGATGCCCCCTCGGTCGTCGCGGCGCTCGCCGGCGGCAAAGCGACGATGTTCTTCGGCGTCCCGACGATGTACGTGCGCATCCTCGAACAGGCGGGCGAAGACGTGCGCTTCGACGGCGTGCGGCTGTTCGTCTCGGGCTCCGCCGCGCTGCCGGCGACCGTGCACGAAGAGTTCGCGCGGCGCTTCGGCGTCTCGATCCTCGAGCGCTACGGGTCGACCGAGTTCGGATTCGCGCTGAGCAACCGTTACGAAGGCCCGCGCCACGCCGGAACGGTCGGCTTCCCGCTGCCGCACGTCGACGTGCGCCTCGCGGATCCCGACGGCGTCGACGTCGCGCCGGGTGAGGCGGGCGAGATTCTGGTGCACGGTCCGAACGTCTGCCGCGGTTACTGGCGCAATGCGTCGGCGACCGCCGAGGCGTTCTCGCTCGACGCCGGCGGCCGGCGCTGGTATCGCAGCGGCGACATGGCGACGTTCGATCCGCAGCGCGGCTACGTCATCAACGGCCGCTTGAAGGAGCTGGTAATCACCGGCGGCTTCAACGTCTATCCGATCGAGGTCGAAACCGAACTCTTGCGCCTGCCGGGGATCAGCGCCGCCGCGGTGATCGGCCGCCCCGACGCCGCGCGCGGCGAAGTTCCGGTTGCGTTCATCGAGTGCGAGCCCGGCTTCGACGAAGCCGGCGCGCTGGCGACGCTGGGCGAGCGGCTGGCGTCCTTCAAAGTCCCGAAAGCCCTGTACCCGATCGACGCCCTCCCGCGCAACGCGATGGGGAAAGTCGAAAAGCCGCGCTTGCGCGAGCTGCTGGCGCAAGGAAAAGCGTAGCGCCGCCGCCGCTCTTTCGCAGGTCTGGAGGGAGTATGTAACACCATGACTGCGATCATTACACCCTTCGGGTTTCGCTCTACGGCGGCCGAGGTAATTCACGGCGTCGATCTGCCAGGCAAGCGCGCCATCATCACCGGCGGCGTCCGGCATCGGGATCGAGACGGCTCGCGCTCTCGTGAGTGCGGGAGCCGATGTAACGCTTGCCGTTCGGCGACCGGAAGCCGCGGAGGTCATTGCCGCTGATCTGCGCACTGCTGGAGGGGGCAAAGTCGATGTGCGGGAGATCGACCTCAGCGATCTTGCATCGATCGGAGTCTTCATCTCAGGGTGGGACGTGCCGCTACACATCCTCGTGAACAATGCGGGGATAATGGCACTTCCGAATCGCGAAGTAACGCCGCAAGGTTGGGAATTGCAGTTCGCAACGAACTTTCTTGGGCATTTCGCGCTCGCGCTCGGCTTACGTCAAGCGCTCGCGGCGGCCAAGGGCGCCAGAGTCGTGTCGCTCAGTTCTAGTGCGAATCTTCTCAGTCCGGTTGTGTTCGACGACCTTCATTTTAACTTCCGGCCGTACGAGCCGTTCGCGGCTTACGCGCAGTCAAAGACCGCCTGTGCGCTAATAGCAGTGGAAATGACCCGACGCTGGTCTGCCGATAGGATCTTCGCAAATGCGCTGAATCCTGGTGCGATCGCGACAGGTCTCCAGAGGCACACCGGTGGACTGAAAACGCCGCTCGAGCGGCGGAAGACGCCGGAGCAAGGAGCAGCCACGTCAGTCCTGCTTGCCGCATCGCCGCTGCTGGAAGGCATCGGTGGGCGCTATTTCGAGGACTGCAACGAGGCTCCGGTAGTCGAAAAACGGACGGCTGATTTCGTAGGCGTCGCACCGTACGCCATCGATCCGGACAATGCGCGTCGTCTATGGGAGACCAGCGCGCAAATGATTCGATGACGCACCGTGTTCAGCCGGCCCGCCCTGTAACTGTTACTCCTTCGCGGGTCTGCTAGACGCGAACGATCGTGCGGTCGAAGCGCTCGATCAGGTGGAGCGCTTCGTCGAGCGCGTCGAACTCCGCCGGCCCCGCGTCGAGCGCGCGGCGACGGAGCTCCTCGACGCACGCCGCCGTATCCGGAATCGAGACGTGCGCGTCGGACCCGAAGCGCGACGCCGCGGTCCGTAGCTCCGCGCCGAGGGCCTCGTCGAGTCGGCGCAGCAGCGCGGCGAGGTCGAGCGGCGGCGGTTGGGTTGCGCGTTCGGCGACGCCGGCGAGGTTCCGTGCCAAGTACGTCGCCGCGTTCAGCGCGACGATCCAGCGGCGCAGCTTGCCGCCGCCGGTCAGGATCGCCCCCGAGGCGATCGGTTGCGCCCGCGTCACCAACCCCTGAAAACGCGCGTCCAGAACGCGCGCCGTCGCAAGCGGATGCAGGTCGGCCGCCGGATCGATGAGGCGTCCGATACTTGCATGCACGACGTCGGCTGCCGCATCGAGCGTTTCGGTCACCGCGTCCTGGACGACGTCGCGCGTGTGCGTCGGAAAGAGCAGCAGCGCCGCGAGCGCGCCGAACGCCGCGCCGACCGCGGTCTCCTCGAGCCGCACGATGAGCAGCCCGCCGCTTAAACGCCCGAGCAGCGCCCACAGCAGCGAGAGCAGCGCGGTGATAAAAAAGATCATCATCGCGTACGACACGCGCAGTGTGTAGACGCCCAAGAACAAGCACGCGAAGATCGCGCCGACTTCCAGCGCGACATGGCCTTGCGCGACGTGTCCGGTCAACGATCCGAGCGCGACGCCGAGCGCCGTTCCGAGGGTGCGGCCCCACGCGCGCACGAGCGTCTCGCCCGACGATGCGGTCCCGACGAACACGAAATACGCCGCCAGCACCGCCCAGTACCAATGGTCCGGCGAGATGAGCTCGCCTGCGACGATCGCGGCAGCGGCGGCGACCGTCACCTGCAGCGCTTGACGCAGCGGCGGCTGCTGCCCCGGCGGCGGAGGAGCGGCGCCGCGCGACGATTCCAGCGCGCTCGAAAGCGCGCGCAGCGGCACGAACGATTCGCCGAGATCGACGATCGCCTCGGCCAGCTCCACGCCGACCTCCGGCATCGCCGGCTCCGAACGAAGCCGCTCGGCGAGACGCAGCGCGCGCGCGGTGCTGCCGTGGCGCAGCGCATCGAGCGCGACGCGAAAGCCCCGCACCCGCGCCGCGTCTTGCGGACCGAAACGCAGCGCGGCGCTGGAGATGTTCTCCGCGGCGATCTCGACGTCGAACACGGCGCGCGCGACGTCGCTCGCCTCGTCGCCCAATTGCCCTTCGATCGCAAGCGCCGTCTCGTTGAGCCGCAGCCGGGCGGAGCGCAGAGCGTTGCGCGCGCGCTCGTCAGCCGGCGCTGCGGCCACCACGTTGCGCGCAGCGGCGACGAGGAGCCGGACGCGCGCGCGGAAGGCATCGACGGTCCGGCCGGCCGTCCAGCCCGGCGGGACGCGCAAGACGGCGAAGCGGACCAGAAACGTCACGGCGACGGCGACGGCGATCGACGCGATCAACGCCGGCAGCTGCGCGACCGTGACGCCGAGAAAGAGCGCCAGGAAGTACGTCAGCGTCGCGATCGTTCCGAACACCGTCCAGCGTTGCCCGAAGCGGCGCACCGCGACGGCGGCGAAGAGGACTATCAGGAAGCCGGCTTCGGCGAGGCCCGGATGCGCGCTCGTCAACGCCCCGAAGACGATCCCGAGCGTCCCCGGCAGCGGAACCAGGAGCGTGGTCGTGTGCGGACGCGGATCGTTCACGCTCAGGGCCGTCTGCATCGCGACGACCGCGGCGAGGACCACGACGGTGGTCTCGATGTGGAACGCCCGCGCAGCAAATCCGGTGACGAGCACGGCGACGGCGACGGAGAGCGTCACTCGAACTGCGGTGAACAAACGCGTCAGCCCCGGGTCGGAGGCGACGAAGCGATCCCAGGCGGCGAAGAGGACTCTCCACGGCATCGCCTCGTTCGTTCCCCGGCTCGGCGCGGAAGGCCGCCCGCATCTTTGCGGTCGTGACGATGGGCGTTGCGGGCGGGCCATCCCCACCGCCCTCGGCGAAGTGAACGGCAATGGCGACGACGATCGTCCACGCCGCTGACATCCACCTCGAGACGGCGTTCACCGAGCTGCGCGGCGGCGCGCGCCGGCGCGCCTCGCTGGCCGACGCCTTCGAGCGGATCGTCGACCTCGCGCTCGAGCGTCGCGCCGACGCGCTGACGCTGGGCGGCGATCTCTACGAAGCGGAGCGGGCCGGGCCGCAGACCGCGCGGTTTGTCTTCGAGCAGCTGGCGCGCTTCGGCGGTCCGGTCTTCATCGCGCCGGGCAATCACGATCCGTATTCGGCACGCGCGCTCTACGCGCGCGACGATCGGCCGCCCAACGTGCACGTCTTCGCCGAGCCGGCCTGGTCGGCGTATCCGCTGGCCGACGAAGTGACGGTATACGGCTTCGGCCACGCGCCGGCCGAACCGGGACGGCCGTTCGCCGGCGCGCGCTTCGACCGCGGCGGCGTTCGGCTCGCGCTCGTTCACGGCAGCGACGAAGACCGCTGTCCGCCCGGAAAGCGCGCCACCGCACCGTTCACGCTCGACGAGATCCGCGCGTCCGGCGCGACCTGCGCGCTTTCGGGACATTATCACGGGGGTGCGGTCGTCGACGACGCCGGCACGCCGCGCCTGGCGTACCCAGGATCACCGGAGCCGATCAAATTCGGCGAACGCGGCGCGCACGGCGCGCTGGTCGTCACGATCGAAGGCGGCCGCGTCGCGCTGGAACCCGTCGAGCTCTCGCGCACGCGTCTGATCGACCTCGACGTCGCGCTCGCCGACGCCGCCAGCGAACACGCCGTGCTGGCCGCGCTCGAACGGGCGCTGACGCCGTACGGCCGCGACGACTACGTGCGCTTGCGGCTGCAGGGAACGATCGCGCGCGGAACGCGCGTCGACCGCGATCTGATCGCCGATCGCTTCGGTGACGGCCTCGGCGCGCTCGACGTGCTCGACACCACGATCGCCGCCGACTACGCGACGATCGCGCACGAACCGAACGTGCGCGGACGCGCCGTGGCCGATCTGCTGAAGCTGGCCGAGGCCGGCGATGACGACGCGCGCGCGGCGCTGCGCTATGCGGTCGCGGCGTTCGACGGCGCGGACCCGGCACCGTGAAGCTGCGTTCGCTGCAGGTCGAAGGATTCGGCCGGCTCGCCGACCGCTCGTTCGACTTCGCGCCGGGACTGAACGTCGTCGTCGGCCCGAACGAGGCGGGGAAATCGACGCTCGCGGCGGCGCTCGTCGCATCGCTCTACGGTCTGCAGCGCGGGGAAAAGGACCGCTGGCGTCCGTGGGCCGCGAACGGCTACGGCACCGTGCTGCGCTACGAGACCGCCGACGGCGCCGGCTGGGAAGTCCACCGCGCGTACGACCGCGACGGGAAGGGCATCCGCGTCTACGACGACGACGGCAACGACGCGGCGGCACGGATCGGCAGCGGCAAGTCGCTGATTCCCGGCGAAGCGCACCTGCGCATCCCGCTCGAGGTCTTTCTGCAGACCGCGTGCGTGCGCCAGCGCGCGATCGGTTTCGACGGTTCGGCGGCAAGCGCCGTGTCGACCGCGCTTGCGCAGGCGCTCGACGGCGGACCGAAAGAAGACGCCGCGATCGGCGCGATCGAACGCCTCGACGCGGCGCTGCGCGAACACGTCGGCACGAAGCGCGCGCACAAGAACGCGCCGCTCCGCGCGTTGCGCGACGAGGACGCGCGCCTGCGCCGCACCGCCGAGGACGCGCGCTTCGCGCTCGCCGGACTCGCCGAGCTGCGCGAACGCATCGGCGCCGCGCGCGGGGAACGCGACCGCGCGGCAGCCGCGGCGGCCGAACTGGAACGGCGGGCGCGCGCGCTGCGCGCCGCGCAGCTCCGCGCGCGCATCACCGCGCTGAAGGAGTACCGCGACGAACTCGCCGCGCTCCAGACGACGCGCGCGGCCTTCGACGACGTAGCGGCGTTCGCGGCCGATCGCGTCGCTGACCTCGACGACGCCTTCCATTCGTGGCGCGCGGCGCAGAGCGTCGCGGATGCGGCAAATCGCGACGTCGCGGCGGATGCGCCCGAGCCGGGCGAACTCGACGAGCTCGCCGCGCGAACGCGCGACGCCGGATCGCTCGACGACGACGCGTTCGAAGCCTTGCGCTCCGCCTCAGCGCAAGCCGAAGCGGCCCACGCGCGCGCGGCCGCGGCCGGCAACGATGCCGCCGCCGCGCGACGCGAAGGCGACGACGGCCGCATGCTCTCCGGCGGATTGGTCGCGACAGCGTTCGCCTTCGTGCTGGGCGACGTCGGCGTCTTGATCGCCCACTTGTGGGTGTGGGCCGCGTTCGCCGGCACGATCGCGTTCGTGCTCGGTTTCGCCGCCGTCTCTCGGGCCCGCGCCCGCGCCGCGCGACGGCGCTCGGCCGGCGCGAAAGCGGAGATCGCCGATGCCGCGCTCGCCGAAGAACGCCGGGCCGCGGACGCGGTCGCCGGCGTGCTCGATCCGCTCGGCGTCGTCACCTTCGAGGAGCTGGTCCGCCGGCGGCATGCGTTCGTCGCGCTGAGCGCGCGCGCGGCGGCTCGCCGCAAGACGCTCGACCGCGCGCAGACCGCCCGCGCAAGCGCCGCCGCCGAAGCCGAGCGGTACGACGCGCTCGCCGCGACGCTCGTCCCCGACGTCAAAGGCAGTCGCGAGGAGCGGCGGGAAGCGGCGCGCCGGCGGGCGGCGCGGCGGCGCGAACGGGACGGCCTCGACAACAGCCTTGCGATGCTCACGATGCGCCGCGGCGACATCCTGCGCGGTGAAGACGAATTCGCGCTGCAGGCCGACTTCGACGCGCTCGTCGCCGCCGGGGTCGAACCCGCGGCGAAGGACGAACCCGCCGTGCTGCGCTCGATCGAACGCGAGCGCGCCGAGCTCGAAGCGCGCGCGCACGATGCGGATTTGCGGATGCACTCGCTCGAGGGCGAGCTGCGCACCGGCGAGCAGAACGTCCCCGACGTCGCCGCGCTCGACGAGTCGGTCGCCGCCGCGCAGGCGCAGATCGCGCGGCTCGAAGCATTCGAACGCGCGGTTACGCTCGCGCGCAAGACGATCGACGTCCGCAAGGACGAGGCGCACCGCGGGTTCGCGCGCCGGCTCGAAGAGTACAGCGCCGGCGTCCTCGGCACGATCACGGCCGGACGCTACGGCGAGATCCACTTGGACGCGGCGACGCTCGCCGTGCGCGTGCGCATCCCCGAAACCGGTGCGATCGAGGACATCGAGCACCTCTCGGCCGGCACCGGCGATCAGGTCGCGCTGGTGGTCCGCTTCGCGACGGCGCGCATGTTCGCCGAGGGATTGGAACGGCCGCCGCTGCTGCTGGACGACCCGTTCGCGTTTTGGGACGCGGAACGCATCGCGCGCTGTCTCCCGGTGCTGATCCACGGCGCGCTCGAGGCGCAAACGATCGTCTTCACCGCGAGCGCCGAACTGGCGGAGGCCGCGGCGTCCGCGGGGGCGCGGCGCATCGACCTCAACGCCGTCGCTCTTACCCTCTAGGGTTGGGGGTTAGGGCTTGACCAGCGCGCGGACGGCGGTGAGGGTGTTCTCGACGTGCTTTGAGGGATCGCCGTCGGTGTAGGCGTAGGCGATCGTGCCGTCTTGGGCGATCACGTACGAGGTGCGGTTGGCGTACGCGCCCGAGTACTTGGCGTCGTACTCTTTGGCGATCTTGAGGCCCGGATCGGACGCCACGAGAAAAGATGCCCGGCACTCTTCGGTTGAGAATTTCTTTTGCGTCTCGATGTCGTCGCCGCTGACGCCGATCACCGTCGCGCCGAGCTTCCGGTACTCGGCGATGTGCTCGGAGAAGAGGTGCGCCTCGACGG